>NZ_JAVRHI010000119.1:0-11334 GCF_034105845.1 Streptomyces sp. CRN 30
GCCGTGCGCCTCGACGGCGTCGACGTCGGCGGTGGTGAGCCCGGCGTTGGCGAGCGCCTGCCGGATGACGCGCTGCTGCGCGGGACCACTCGGCGCGGTCAGTCCGTTGGACGCGCCGTCCTGGTTGAGCGCGGAGCCACGCACCACGGCGAGCACCTCGTGCCCGTTGCGCCGCGCGTCCGACAACCGCTCCACCAGGAGCAGGCCCACGCCCTCGGAGAACCCGGTCCCGTCCGCGTCCGCGGAGAACGCCTTGCAGCGGCCGTCCTGGGACAGTCCACGCTGCCTGCTGAAGGAGACGAGGAGTCGAGGAGTGGGCATGACGGCGACGCCACCGGCGACAGCCAGGGTGCACTCGCCCTGCCGCAGCGCCTGCACCGCCTGGTGCAGCGCCACCAGCGACGACGAGCACGCCGTGTCCACCGTCACCGCAGGACCCTCGAACCCGAACGTGTACGAGACGCGGCCCGAGGCCACGCTGGCCGCGTTGCCGGTGAGCAGGTGACCGTCGAGCCCGTCCTCCGTGGTGAACAGGTCGGTGTTGTAACCGGAGACGGCGCCGCCGATGAAGATGCCGGTCGGGCTGGCGCGCAGGGTGCCGGGGTCGATGCCGGCCCGCTCCAGCACCTCCCAGGTGGCCTCGAGGAGCAGCCGCTGCTGCGGGTCCATGGCGAGGGCCTCGCGGGGCGAGATCCCGAAGAACTCCGCGTCGAAGTCCGCGACGCCGTCGATGAATCCGGCGGTACGGGAGGAGGAGCTGCCCACGCGGTCCGGGTCCGGGTCGAACAAGGCGTCCACGTCCCAGCCGCGGTCGGTGGGGTAGTCGCCCATGGCGTCGCGTTCGTCCGTGAGCAGTTGCCACAGCGCTTCGGGCGAGTCGACACCGCCGGGGAACCGGCAGCTCATGCCGATGATGGCGATCGGGTCGTCGTCGGAGGCGACGGCCGGTGCGGCGGTGGGGGTCGCGTGGTCCCGGGCGCCGTCGCTGTCGATGCCGAGCCGTACGCCGACTTCGGCAGCGAGGGCGGCGGAGGTGGGATGGTCGAAGACGACGGTCACGGGCAGGCGCAGGCCGGTGGCGGAGCCGATCCGGTTGCGCAGTTCGACGGCGGTGAGCGAGTCGAAGCCCATGTCGCGGAAGGCACGGTCGGCCTCCACCGCGCCGGCGGTGCCGTGGCCGAGGACGAGGGCGGCCTGGGCGCGCACCAGCTCCGTCAGCTCGCGGTCGCGCTCGGCGGGGGCCAGCGCGGCAAGGCGTTCGCGCAGCCCGCCGCCCCCGCCCGCGGGCGTGTTGGCGGCGGCCCGCTTGGCCGTGGTGCGCACCAGCGCACGGAAGAGCGGGGCCAGGGTTGGCCGTTCGCGCAGTGTGGCCAGGTCGAGGCGGACCGGGACGGTGTACGGGTACGGCAGGCGCACCGCGGCGTCGAAGAGGGCGAGGCCCTCGTCGGTGGCGAGCGCCCTGATACCGGCCCTGCGCATGCGGTCGAGGTCGGTGGTGCCCAGCGCACCGGTCATGGCGCTGCGGTCGGCCCACAGCCCCCAGGCCAGGGAGTGCGCGGGCAGCCCCTGGGCGCGCCGCTCCTGCGCGAGGGCGTCGAGGAAGGAGTTCGCCGCCGCATAACCGCCCTGCCCGGGAGAACCGAAGACACCGGCGGCCGAGGAGAAGAGCACGAACAGCGCGAGGTCCCGGTCACGGGTGAGCTCGTGCAGGTTCCAGGCCGCGTCCAGCTTGGGGCGGAGGACGGTGTCGAGGCGTTCAGGGGTCAGCTCGGTGACGACACCGTCATCCAGGGCTCCGGCCGCGTGCACCACACCGCACAGCCCGTCGAGCCCGTCCAGGAGCGTGCCGAGGGCCACACGGTCGGCGGCGTCGCAGGCCTCGACGCGCACGTCGGCACCCAACGCGGTCAGTTCGGCGGCCAACTCCCCGGCGCCCGGGGCGCCCGCGCCCCGGCGGCCGGTGAGCACCAGATCCCTCACACCGTGCTCAGTGACCAGGTGGCGGGCCACCGCCGACCCGATCACGCCGGTGCCGCCGGTCACCAGCACGGTGCCGGTCAGCGCGGCCCGCGGGTTGGTCAGGACGACCTTGCCGGTGTGTCGGGCCTGGCTCATGTGCCGGAATGCCTGCGGTGCCTGGCGGGTGTCCCACGCGGTGACCGGCAGCGGCACGAGCTCCCCGCGGGCGAAGAGCTCGGCCAGGTGCGTGAGCATCTCGCCGAGCCGGTCGGCGCCCGCCTCACCGAGATCGAAGGCCCGGTAGCGCACGCCGGCGTGGGTATCGGCCACCTCGTCCGCGTCACGGATGTCGGTCTTGCCCATCTCCAGGAACCGGCCGCCACGCGGCAGCAGCCGCAGCGAGGCGTCCACGAACTCCCGAGCCAGGCTGTTGAGGACGACATCGACACCCCGGCCCCCGCTGTGCCCCAGGAACCGGTCGGCGAACTCCACGCTCCGCGAGGAAGCCAGCCGCTCCGCGGCGATACCGGTGTCACGAACCGTGGGCCACTTGGCCTCGCTCGCCGTCGCGTACACCTCGGCACCGAGGTGCCCGGCCAGCTGGACGGCGGCCATGCCCACCCCGCCCGCGGCCGCGTGCACCAGCAACGACTCGCCCTCGCGCAGGTCCGCGAGGTCGACCAGCGCGTAGTAGGCGGTCAAGAACGTCACCGGCACCGACGCCGCCCGGGCGAACGACCAGCCCGGGGGCATCACCACGAGCATGCGGCTGTCGGCCACCGCCGAGGGACCGGCGTACGAACCGGACAGCAGACCCATGACCCGGTCACCCACCGCGAGCCCGGTGACACCGGGACCCACCTCGGTCACCACGCCTGCACCCTCACTGCCGAACAACGCCTCGGTCTCGGGGACGGCGCCGGCACCGTCACCACCCGGCAGCCCCGCCGTCTTGGCAACGACGCCCAACGCCACCAGCACGTCACGGAAGTTGACGCCGGTGGCGCGTACGGCGACCCGCACCTCACCCGCTCCGAGGGGCTCGGCGGCGCGCGGGGCGGCCACCAGGCGCAGCCCGTCCAGGGTGCCCCCCGTGTCCAGCTCCACCCCCCAGACGTCCGCGTCGGGCAGGGCCAGGGTGCCTGCGCCGGTGGTGGAGGCCCGGCCGAGCCGGGGCACGAACACCGCTCCGGAACGCAGCGCGAGGGCGGACTCGTCAGCGGCCACCGCGCCTGCGACGGCGGCGGGCAGGGCCGCGGCGGACTCCGGAGCCCCGTCCAGGTCGGCCAGCAGGAAACGGCCCGGATGCTCGGAGGACGCCGTGCGGATCAGGCCCTGTACCGCGGCCTGCCCGGGTTCGGGCCGCTCGCCGGGTGCCACGACAGCGCCTGCGCGGGTCACCACCGCGAGGCGTACCTCTTCCAGCTCCGCGAGACCGAGCCACTCCTGCACGGTGGCGAGCACGGAGGTCAGCAGCGCGCGGACGGCGGCGGGGGTGTCCCCGGCCGCCGTCCTCGGGCAGGGCAGGAGCACGGCCGCGGGCACGGCGCCGCCGCCGCGGACGCTCTCGGCGAGCGCGGCGAGGTCCGCGTGGCGCGGCAGACCGAGCTCCGCCAGACCATCACCCAGGACCACGGCGGAACCGGGAACACCAGTGAGGTCACCCGAACCACCGGACAACGGGATCCAGTCGATCTCGTACAGCGAATCGACACTCTGACCGGAGAGCGGGTCAGCGGTGAGCGGGCGCGAGGTGAGCGTGTCGATGGTGAGCACCGGAAGGCCGGTGCCGTCGGTCAGCCGCACCGCGAGCGAGTCGGCGCCCGTCGGCGTCAGCCGGACCCGTGCCGCGGTGGCACCGGTCGCGTGCAGGCGAACCCCGGCGAAGGAGAACGGCATCATCCGCTCGCCGTCGCCCTCCAGCAACGTCACCAGACCCGTCTGCAGCGCGGCGTCGACCAGCGCGGGGTGCACCCCGAACCGCCCGGCATCCCGCTCGGCGGCCTCCGGCAGTACGACATCGGCGAACAGTTCCTCGCCGCGCCGCCATACCGCCCGCACGCCCTGGAAGATCGGACCGTAGCCGTACCCGGTGGCCGCCAAACGGTCGTAGAACCCGTCGATGTCCACGGCCTCCGCGCCTGCGGGCGGCCAGGCGGCGTCGGCCGCGGCCTGCTCACCGGCGGGGGCGGCGGGCGCCGCGACCAGCAGCCCCTCGGCGTGGCAGACCCACTCCGCACCGTCGTCCTCCTGGCCCGGCCGCACCGTCCGGGAGTGCAACCGCGCCGCGCGCCGGCCCTGCTCGTCGGGGGAATCGACGGCGACCTGGATGTCGACCCCGGCGTCGCCGGCCGGTACGACCAGCGGGGCCTGCAGGACGAGCTCGTCGAGGATGTCGCAGCCGACGCTCTCACCCGCCCGCAGCATCAGTTCGAGCATGGCGGCCCCGGGCACCAGGACCCGGCCCAGCACCGCGTGACCGGCGAGCCAGGAGTGCGTATGCAGGGACACGCGGCCCGTGAAGAGGTGGCCCTCGCCGTTCGCGAGCGTGATACCGGCAGCGAGCAGCGGGTGACCGGGCGAGGAGAGACCAGCCCCGGACACCTCCGTGGTACCGGCCGCACCGTCCAGCCAGTAGTGCCGGCGTTGGAAGGCATACGTGGGCAAGCCGACCCGGCGTGCACCACTGCCGGCGAACACACCCTGCCACTCCGGCTCCACACCCCGGACCCACAGCTCCGCCAGCGAGGTGAGGAAGCGCCGGACACCGCCCTCCTCACGCCGTAGCGTGCCGCCGCCGTACACCTCCACACCCACGGCCTCACCGGTCTCCTCCACCGAGGACGCCAGCACCGGATGCGGACTGACCTCGACGAAGGTGGTGTGACCCGCAGCAATCAGCTCCCCCACCGTGTCGAGGAACCGCACCGGCTGCCGCAGGTTTCGGTACCAGTACTCCGCGTCAGCCGCGCCCTCCTCGAGAAGCTCACCCGTCACGGTCGAGTACATCGGTACGTCACCCGCACGCGGCACCACCGGAGCAGCCAGCTCCAGCAAGGCCTCACGCAACTGCTCCACCTGCGGAGTGTGGGAGCCGTAGTCCACCGGAATGCGACGGGCCCGTACGCCGTCGCGCTCGCACGCGGCCATCAGCTCGTCCAGCGCCACGGCCTCACCGGCGACGACCGTCGACCGCGGACCATTGATCGTGGCCACACTCACCCGGCCGGACCACGGCTCGATCAGCTCCTCCGCCACGGCCTCACCGACCGCCACCGACACCATGCCGCCCTGGCCCGCCAGCTCCCGGCCGATCAGCCGGCTGCGCAGCGCGACGATCCGCGCACCGTCCTCGACCGACAACACCCCCGCCACCACGGCGGCCGCCAGCTCACCCTGCGAATGACCGACCACAGCAGCAGGCACCACACCCGAGGCACGCCACACCGCCGCGAGCGACACCATGACCGCCCACAGCATCGGCTGAACCACATCCACCCGGTCCAACGACGGCGCACCCTCGCGCTCCCGCAGGACATCGACCGGGACCCAGTCGACATACGCGGTCAAGGCAGCCGCACACTCACCGAACCGCTCCGCGAACACCGGAGAGGACTCCAGGAGCCCGACCGCCATGCCGGCCCACTGCGAACCCTGCCCCGGGAAGACGAACACCACGTCCGCAGCGCCTTCCGACGCCACACCCGTGACCACACCAGCCGCCGGTTCGCCTTCTTCGAGGGCCCGCAGGGCGGTGAGCAGTTCCTCCTGGTCCGCGCCGAGCAGCACGGCCCGGTGCCCGAGTGCCGCCCGCGAGGACGCCAGCGACCAGCCCAGGTCGGCGATCGAGGCCTCGGAGGAGCCCACGAACGGGCGCAGCCGCGCCGCCTGCCCGCGCAGCCCGGCCGCCGACCTGCCCGAGAGCACCCACGGCACGACACCACCGCCGGAGACGAGGACGGCCGGACCGGACTCGGCGCCGGCTTCGGGGGCCTCCTCGGCCGGGGCCTGCTCGATGATGATGTGCGCGTTCGTCCCGCTCACACCGAACGACGACACACCCGCACGGCGAGCGCGGCCCGTCTCGGGCCACGGACGCTCCTCGGTCACCAGCTCCACGGCACCCGTGGTCCAGTCCACGTGCGGCGTGGGCTCATCGACGTGCAGCGTCCTGGGCACTACACCGTGCCGCATCGCCTCGACCATCTTGATCACACTCGCCACACCCGCGGCGGCCTGCGTGTGACCGATATTGGACTTCAGCGAGCCGAGCAGCAGCGGCTTGTCCTCGTCCCGTTCCTGGCCGTACGTGGCGAGCAGCGCATCCGCCTCGATCGGGTCGCCCAGCTTGGTACCCGTGCCATGCGCCTCGACCACGTCCACCTGCGCGGGAACGAGCCCGGCGCTCTCCAGGGCCTGCCGGATCACACGCTGCTGCGCGGGGCCGTTGGGCGCGGTAAGACCGTTGGACGCGCCGTCCTGGTTGACCGCCGAACCACGGATGACGGCAAGGACCTGGTGGCCGTTGCGGCGCGCGTCCGAGAGCCGCTCCACCAACAGCAGGCCCACACCCTCCGCCGCGCTCATACCATCGGCAGAGGCAGCGAACGCCTTGCAGCGACCGTCCCGCGCCAGACCCTGCTGCCGGCTGAGCCCCACGAAGACTTCGGGCGTCGACATGACCATCACGCCGCCCGCGAGCGCCAGCGAGCACTCGCCGAGCTGCAGCGCGTTGATCGCCAGGTGCAGCGCCACCAACGACGACGAGCACGCCGTGTCGACAGTGAGTGCCGGGCCTTCGAGGCCCAGGGTGTACGAGATCCGGCCGGAGATGACGCTGTCGGCGCGGCCGGTGAGCAGATAGCCCAGCGCCTCTTCGGGAGCGGTGGCCGGGTCGCCGTACCCGTGGAAGCTGGAGCCCACGAAGACGCCGGTGTCACTGCCACGGAGCGCGGTGGGGTCGATGCCGGAACGCTCGAACAGCTCCCAGGACGTCTCCAGGAGCAGCCGCTGCTGCGGATCCATGGCCAGGGCCTCGCGCGGCGATATCCCGAAGAAGCCGGCGTCGAACTCCCCCGCGCCGTCCAGGAAGCCGCCCTCGGCCACGTACGAGGAGCGGGGGCGCTCGCCGGTCACGTCGATCAGCGAGGCAGGATCCCAGCCGCGGTCGGTGGGCAGGCCGGTAATGGCGTCGCCGCCCTCGGAGAGCAGCTGCCACAGGTCCTCGGGCGAGGCGACACCGCCGGGAAGGCGGCAGCTCATCCCGACGATCGCCACCGGCTCGCTGCCGGCCGACTCCACGGCCTTCAGCCGTGACTTCGTCTCCTTCAGCTCGGCGGTCACGCGCTTGAGGTAGTCGAAGAGCTTCTCTTCATTCGGCATGCGCGGCGAATCCATTCCTTAGCAGCACTAACGGGGTCGGCAGTCGTGTACCGGGTGGAGTCACAAGGTCGGCGCGCAGAGCGTCCGGCCGGTCCGGATCACGGCTCTCCCAGCTCGTCATCGATCATTGCGAACAACTCGTCCGGGGAGGCTCCCTGCAGGTCCCAGCTCTGCGCGGCCCTGCCGCCCGAGGTGACGACCGAGTCGGGGCTGACACGGCGCAGCAGTTTCTCCAGCCGCTCCGCCACCTCGCCCCTGACCGGGTCGTCGTCACGCAGGGTGGCCAGCTCGACGTCCAGGCGGTCCAGTTCGGCCAGCATCGGGCTGGTGTACGTCTCGTCGTCGACCAACAGGTCGCGCAGATAGGCAACGAGGTCAGCGACCGTCGGACGGTCGAAGACGAGTCCGGCCGGCAGCTTGCGGCCGACCAGGCCACCGAGGCGGTTGCGCAGCTCCACTGCGGTGACCGAGTCCAGGCCCAGTTCCGCGAACGGGCGGGTGAGCGGCACCGATTCGGCCCCGTCATGACCGAGGACGGCCGCGGCGTGGGTGCGGACCGCCTCGCGCAGCACCCGGTCCTGCTCCTTACGAGCCAGGCCGACCAGACGCTCGGCAAGGGTGGGGCCCTCGCTCCCGCCGGTACCCACCCCGCCCGCAGCCGTCTCCTGGGGGCGCTGGACCTCCGCGAGGCCGTACAGCAGGGGACTGGGCCGCGCCGCGGTGTAAGCGAGCTGGAACTTGTCCCACTCGATGTCGGCGAGGACCACGAAGGTGTCGTCGCCTGCCAGGGCCCGCTCCATGGCGAGGGTGGCGCGCTGCGGGGACATGAGCGGCACGCCGTGCCTACGGCGCAGATCGGCGACGGCGTCCTTCTCCGCCATGCCGCCCTGGGCCCAGGCGCCCCAGCCGATGGAGGTCGCCACTCGGCCGTGGGCCCTGCGGTACCAGGCCAGCGCGTCCAAATAGGCGTTGGCCGGGGCGTAGTTGCCCTGGCCCGCGGCGCCGAAGGTGCCCGCCGTGGAGGAGAAGAGCACGAAGGCCGACAGGTCCATGTCCGCGGTCAGCTCGTGGAGGTTCCACGCGGCACCCGCCTTCGAGCGGAACGAGGCGGCTACGCGGGGAAGGGTCAACGTCTCCAGCGGGCCGTCGTCCAGGGCGGCGGCGGTGTGGAAGACCGCGGTCAGCGGCAGCTCCTCCGGGATGCCGGCCAGGGCGTCCGCCAATGCGTCGCGGTCGCCCGCGTCGCAGGACAGGACCGTCACTCGCGCACCCGCTGCGGTCAGTTCGGCCCGCAGCTCGTCGGCGCCCTCGGCATCGGGGCCGCTCCTGCTCAGGAGCATCAGGTGCTCAGCGCCTCGCTCGGCGAGCCGGCGTGCGATGTGGCCGCCGAGCGCGCCGGTACCGCCGGTGATCAGGACGGTGCCCTTGGGGGGCTGCCAGGCGCCGTCCCGTCCCGCGGACGCGGCGACGCGCACCAGCCTCCTGGCGAGCACGCCGGAGGGGCGCACCGCGAGCTGGTCCTCGCCGGTCTCGCCCGTCAGCAGGGCGCAGAGCCGGTCGATGTCCCGCTCCCCGGGTTCGGCGGGCAGGTCGATCAGGCCGCCCCAGCGGTCCGGGTTCTCCTGGGCCGCGACCCGGCCGAGTCCCCACACCGTCGCCTGGCGGGGTCCGCTGAGTTCGGCGCCGCTGCCGGTGGTGACCGCGCCGCTGGTGACGCACCACATGGGGGCGGTGACTGCGGTGGTGGCCAGTGCCTGGATCAGCCCGAGGGTGCGGGTGAAGCCGAGGGGCACGCCGGGGTGCGCCGGGTGGGAGTCCTCGTCCTGTCCGGTCAGCGCGAGGACTCCGGCCGCGTGCTCGTGTCCTTCGACGGCGCGCAGTCGTACGGAGATCTCCTCCACGTACGGGCGTTCCCCCGTGGTGGCGGCGTACTCGGCGCGCTCCGCGGGGAGCAGGACCTGGCGGACGGTGCCGCCGCGGCGCTCGATGCCCGCGCCGATGGCCCACACCGTCGGGTCGTCGGCGCGCTCCTCGGGCACGGCGAGCAGCCAGATGCCGGTGAGGCGGGCCTGGGTGTCCTGGACCGGCGCCCATTCGATCCCGTAGCGCCAGGCGTCCACGGTGGACTCCTCGCGCTGCTTGCCGTGCCAGGCGGAGAGCGCGGGCATGACGGTGGCGAGTGAGGAACGCACGGAGTCGTCCGCCACGCCGAGCGCGGCGGCGAGCGATTCGGTGTCGCCGCCGTCGACCGCCGTCCAGAAGGCGCTGTCGACGCCGGAACCCGCGGTGTCCTGCGCGGGCGCGGGGGCGTCCAGCCAGTAGCGCTGCCGGTGGAACGCGTAGGTGGGCAGGTCCACGGTCCTGCCACCGTCGAAGGTGGTCGACCAGTCCACGGGGGCGCCCGCGACGAACAGTTCGGCGAGGGAGGTCAGGAGTCTACTGCGGCCGCCGTCCTCGCGCCGTAGGGTGCCCGCGACCACCGGGGTGGTTGCGAGGTCCGCGAGGCTGGCCTCGATGCCTACGGTCAGGACCGGATGCGGGCTGACCTCGACGAAGGCGCCGTGGCCCGCGTCGGCGAGGGCTCGCGCGGTCTGCTGGAAGCGGACGGGGTCACGGAGGTTGCGGTACCAGTACTCCGCGTCGGCCACACCGTCCTCGAGGAGCTCGGCGGTAACGGTCGAGTACATCGGCACCTGGGACGGGCGCGGGGTCACGGAAGCGGCGAGCTCGAGGAGAGCCTCGCGAACCTGCTCGACCTGCGGGGTGTGGGAGCCGTAGTCCACCGGAATGCGACGGGCCCGTACGCCGTCGCGCTCGCACGCGGCCATCAGCTCGTCCAGCGCCGCGGCCTCACCGGCGACGACCGTGGACTGCGGGCCGTTGATCGTGGCGACGCTGATCCGGCCCGCCCAGGGCTCGATCAGCTCCTCGGCCGCGGCCTCGCCGACCGGCACGGAGACCATGCCACCCTGACCGGCCAGTTCACGTCCGATCAGCCGGCTGCGCAGCGCGACGATCCGCGCGGCATCCTGGAGGGAGAGCACGCCGGCGACCACGGCAGCCGCCAACTCACCCTGGGAGTGCCCCACTACGGCGTCGGGCTTGACGCCGTGCGCACGCCACACCGCGGCGAGGGAGACCATGACGGCCCACAGCATCGGCTGGATCACGTCCACCCGATCCAGCGACGGAGCGCCCTCACGCTCGCGCAGCACGTCCGCGGGCGCCCAGTCGATGTGCGGGGCGAGGGCCGCCGCGCACTCGCCGAACCGCTCCGCGAACGCCGGTGAGCAGTTCAGGAGTTCGGTGGCCATTCCCGCCCACTGCGAGCCCTGGCCGGGGAAGACGAAGGCGGTCCTGATGTCGCGTGCCGCGGTGCCCTGGATCACGCCGGGGGTCTCGTCGCCGTGGGCGAACGCGGCCAGGCGCCGCAGCAGTTCCTCACGGTCGCGGCCGATGACGACGGCGCGGTGCTCGAATGCCGTCCGAGTGGTCAGGAGTGAGTGTGCGATGTCGACGAGGGCGGCCTCGGGAGCGGCGCTGACGTGTGCGTGCAGGCGCAGTGCCTGCTCGCGCAGGCTTCCCGGGCTCTTGGCGGAGATCACCCACGGCAGGTGGTCGCCGGTCTCCTCGGCGGCCTCGACCTCGGGCTCCGGGACGTGTTCCAGGATGACGTGGGCGTTGGTGCCGCTGATGCCGAACGAGGACACGGCCCCGCGTCGCGGCCTGGCCGTCTCGGGCCACGGCACGCTCGCGTCGGCGAGCCGCATACCGGCCGAGTCCCAGTCGATGTGCGAGGTGGGCTCGTCCACGTGCAGCGTCTTCGGCACCACACCGTGCCGCAGGGCGAGCACCATCTTGATGACGCCCGCGACACCGGCCGCGGCCTGGGTGTGACCGATGTTGGACTTCACCGAGCCGAGCAGCAGCGGCTTGTCCTCGGGGCGGTCCCTGCCGTACGTGTCGAGCAGCGCCTGGGCCTCGATGGGGTCG
>NZ_JAVRHI010000120.1:0-45690 GCF_034105845.1 Streptomyces sp. CRN 30
CACAAACCCGGTCGCGCACTCCCGCCGCCCGAGCGGGCGCGGATCGCGTCGCAGGCTTCGGGCGCCCCGGCGGGCGTATACCGGACCGCACGCCACGGCCGCCTCGCGCGGCCACGACCGGATCACGGCCCCGGGCCGCCGCGCCGGCACAGGCCCAGTCACACACACTCCCGCCACCCGAACGGGCACGGACGGGTCGTGACCCCGGGCTGCCGCGAGAGCACCGGCCGCCGTGAAAGCACAGGCCGACCCGCAGGCAAGGCACAAGCCGCCGCGCGAGCACAGGCCGCGCCACGCGCCCCCGTCACCCGAGGAGCGGGTACGGATCCAAGCAGGGCCCATTTCCCTCAACTACACGCGGATCAAATCCCGTTGAGGCGGCGCGTCACCCGTGGTGTCCGGACGGAATCGGGTGAACCCATGCGCGATTACGTACGCCGGTGACCTGTCCGCACTGTTGCGCGTTGCCCCGGTATGACCCCCACGTTCACGGCGACCGGGCGTCGGCGGCGCATGTTCGTCCCGGTGCCCTCCGGGGCCCTGCTGCCGGCGCCCCAGCTCCCGGACCCGCCGATCTACCGCGAGCTGATGCGGGCCTGGGCCGACCGCGGCCGCACCCTTCCCGGGCGCCACGACCCCGAGTGGGTCGAACTGACGGCAGCCGCGCGCACCCTGGGCGACCCAGGCATCCCCCCGAGCCCGCGCCCGATGGGCAACTTCGGCGTTCCGTCAGGCCCGCCCGCGGACTTTCGCGTCCCTCCGGGCCCGTCGGCCGACTTCCACCTTCCTCCGGGTCCGGGTCCGGGTCAGCACCCGGACACCCACGTCCCTCCGGGCCAGTCGGCCGGCTTCGGCGTCCCTCCGCGCTCGGCAGCCGACTTCCACACCGCCGCGCGCCGGCCCGCGGACATCCGCGCCCCCCAGGGCCGGCCCGCTGACTTCCACACTCCTCCCGGCCCGTCGGCCGGCTTCAGCGTTCCTCCGGGCCCGCGAGGTGGCGGGCGATGACCATGCGCTGGATCTGGTTGGTGCCCTCGACGATCTGCAGGACCTTCGCCTCGCGCATGTAGCGCTCGGCGGGAAAGTCCGCGGTGTAGCCGTAACCGCCGAGGATCTGCACGGCGTCCGTGGTCACCCGCATCGCCGTGTCGGTGCAGTGCAGCTTGGCCATCGCCGCCTGCCGGGCGAACGGCCGCCCCGCGTCCCGCAGTCGCGCCGCCGACAGGTACAGCGCGCGGCCGGCCTCGATCTGCGTCGCCATGTCGGCGAGCATGAACCGCAGGCCCTGGAAGTCGGCGATCGGCCGGCCGAACTGCCGGCGCTCGGTCGCGTAGCGCACCGCCTCGTCCAGTGCCGCCTGGGCCACGCCGATCGCGCACGCGGCGATGCCGAGGCGCCCCGAGTCGAGCGCGGACAGGGCGATCGCGAACCCCTGGCCCGGCTCGCCGATCCGCCGGGCGTCGGACACCCGCACACCGTCGAGGTGGACCTGCGCGGTGGGCGAGCCCTTGAGCCCCATCTTCCTCTCGGGCACCGCGGCACTCAGCCCTTCCGCGTCCCCCGGGACCAGGAAGGCCGTGATGCCGCGCGGGCCCTCCTCCCCCGTGCGCGCCATGACCGTGCAGAAGTCGGCGATGCCGCCGTGCGTGATCCACGCCTTGGTGCCGGTGATCACCCAGTCGTCGCCGTCCCGTACCGCCTTGGTGCGCAGGGACGCGGCGTCCGACCCGGAGGACGGCTCGGAGAGGCAGTAGGCGCCGAGCAGCCCCCCGCCGAGCATCGCGGGCAGGTGCTCGACGCGCTGCTGCTTGGTGCCGTACGCGGCGAGGGCGTAGGAGGCGAGGGTGTGGACGCTGACTCCGAGCCCGACGGTGAGCCGGACGGCGGCGAGTTCTTCGAGCACCTGGAGGTAGACCTCGTACGGCTGGTCGCCGCCGCCGTGCTCACCGTCGTAGGGCAGGCCGAGCAGGCCGGAGGCGGAGAGCAGGGTGAAGACCTCGCGCGGGAAGCGTCCGGCGTCCTCCTCCTCGGCCGCCTTCGGCGCCACCTCGCGCTGCGCGATGTCGCGGACGAGCGAGATCAGGTCCCGGGCCTCGTCGGTGGGCAGTTGGCGATCAACCGGCTGCGGGGCGCGGTCGTGCATGGCGACGCTCTCCTCCCTGTCGGGCGCACCGGCGCGCGTGCGCCGGGTAGGCGGCTCGCCGGGTCTGACCAACCGTGGCCGCACGCCCGCTTCCGGGTCTCGGATGCGGCTGACCAGCGGTTCTGCGGTGAGTATGCCCGATCGGAGGCAGCGAGTCACCAGTTAACGAGCGCTCACTTCGAGGAAATACTGCGGGCTCCGTACGGGAGTGCGCAAGCGGAGGACGCCCGTTCGGAAATTGGGCCGGGAATGGTCCACACCATTGACCTCACTGGTCTAGTCCTCCTACTGTGACGCCCCAACGCCTCACCGCGTTCATGCCAATCGGCGCGTTCCCCCTCCCCCCACGAGGAGCCACCCGATGCACCTCCCGAACCTCCCCCGTCTCAGGGGCGCCGTCGCCGCGCTCTGTACCGCCGTCCTCGGCGCCGGTCTGCTGGCCGGCGCGGGCGCGGCGAACGCCGCCCCGGCAGCCGCCCCCGAGAGGGCCACCGAGGCCGCCGCCGGCTCCAAGGTCGTCGGCTACTTCACCGAATGGGGCACCTACGACCGCCAGTACTACGTCAAGAACATCGAGACGTCCGGCTCCGCGGACAGGCTGACGCACATCAACTACGCCTTCGGCAACGTCACCGGCGGCAAGTGCGCCGTCGGCGACTCCTACGCGGCGACCGAACGGACCTACACCGCCGAGGAGTCGGTCGACGGCGTCGCCGACACCTGGGACCAGCCGCTGCGGGGCACCTTCAACCAGCTGCTGGAGCTGAAGGCGAAGCACCCGGACCTCAAGGTGCTGTGGTCGTTCGGCGGCTGGACCTGGTCCGGCGGCTTCGCGGAGGCCGCGAAGGACCCGGCCGCGTTCGCGCAGTCCTGCTACGACCTGGTCGAGAACTCGAAGTGGGCCGACGTCTTCGACGGCATCGACATCGACTGGGAGTACCCCAACGCCTGCGGCCTGACCTGCGACACCAGCGGCCGGGATGCCTACGGGGAGGTGCTGAAGGCGCTGCGCGCGAAGTTCGGCGCCGACTCCCTGATCACCTCGGCGATCCCGGCCGACGCCACCTCCGGGGGCAAGCTCGACGCGGTCGACTACGCGGGCGCGGCGCAGTACGTCGACTGGTACAACCCGATGACGTACGACTTCTTCGGCGCCTGGGACGCCACGGGCCCGACCGCCCCGCACTCGCCGCTGACGTCGTACGACGGCATCCCGAAGGCCGATTACCACTCCTCGGCGACGATCGCGAAGCTCAAGGGCCTCGGCATCCCCTCCGAGAAGCTGCTTCTCGGCATCGGCTTCTACGGGCGCGGCTGGACGGGCGTCACCCAGGAGGCGCCCGGCGCCACGGCGACCGGCCCGGCGGCGGGGACGTACGAGCCGGGCATCGAGGACTACAAGGTGCTGAAGGACACGTGCCCGGCGACCGGCACGGTGGCGGGGACGGCGTACGCCAAGTGCGGCGCCGACTGGTGGAGTTACGACACCCCGCAGACCATCGCGACCAAGATGGCGTTCAAGGACCAGGAGGGGCTGGGCGGCACCTTCTTCTGGGAACTGAGCGGTGACACCTCGGGCGGTGAGCTGATCCGCGCGATCGGCTGACGCCACGGGCGCACGGGGGGAGGCGGAGGCCGTCGCGGTCTCCGCCTCCGCGCGTTCAGCCGTCGCGGCGGGCGGGCTCCGGCGCGGGATGGGCGGGGTCGAGTTCCTCGATGGCGCGCAGGGCGCCGCCCAGGGTCTTCACCAGCAGGTCGCACATGGTCTCGCGGGACACCTCGGGGCGGCCGGCCCAGTCCAGCGTCGCGCCCTCCACGCCGCACACCCAGGTGATCAGGCCCATCCGGGCCAGCGGCGAGATGTCACGGCGGCCGTAGGCGCCCTCGGCGACGGTGGTGACGATCGTCTCGCGGACCGCGTCGCGGATGGCGTGCACCTCGGCGTCGAAGCCGACGCCGCCGGTGACGATGGTGCGGTACGCGGCCTGGTTGTGCTCGGCGTAACGCAGGTAGCCGTCGATGCTGCGGTGCACCCGGTCGGCCGGCGGGAGGTCGAGGCCGCCCTCGGCGAAGGCCACCAGGTCGGCCACGGAGTCCTGGACGATGGCCAGGTAGTAGCCGCGCTTGGAGCGGAAGTAGTAGTAGATCAGCCCCTTGGCGACCTGGGCCTGGCGCGCGATGTCGTCCATGGAGAGGGCGTCGTAGGACGTGTCGGCGAACAGCCGGCGGCCGATGGCGATGAGTTCGGCGCGGCGGGCCACTGAACGCTGGCTGGTGGTCAAGGGCGACACCCTGGTCTGCGACGGGCGGCTGGACATGCGCAGTATGGCAGGTCGGGGCGTGCCCCAAGTCACAGGAGCGTCAGGACGCAGGAGCGTCAGGTCACAGCAGGCCGAGCTGGACCACGAGCATCGCGACGACCACGACGAGGACCCAGCCGAGGACGTGCTCCAGGATCTGGGGGCCGTCTTCCTTCGGGCCGCCGGTGCGGGCGCGGGTGGCGGTGGCGGTGGCGGTGGCGGTGTGCGCGGTCATGACGTCTCGCAGGGGTCGGATTTCTCGGACGCGTCCACTTTGCCACCGAAAACGGACCGTGAGTCGGAGATGTCGGTCACAGCGGACGGCGACCCGCGGCCGCCCGCCGTGACCGGGCGGTGCGTGGTCAGCGCACACCCACCGCCGCGAGCGCCTTGCGCTGGCGCGCGTTCGGGTGCGCCGGGAAGTAGAGGTAGCAGACGCCGCCCGTACCGGAGGCCACGTTGCCGGAGGCGTTGTAGCGCTTGGTGCGGAGCCAGATGTTCTCCCACTCGCGCCGCTTGTAGACGCGCCGCACCTCCGCGTCGCTGTCGGAGGCCGGGTCGTTGGCGATCACGTCGCCGTCGGCCGTGAACCCGATCACGGTCATGAGGTGGCCGGAGGTGCCGTAGCCGGCGCCGGTCAGCTCCTCGGCCAGGAACGACTGGGACGTTATGGCCGGGATGCCGGCCGCGATCAGCGTCTCCAGGTCGGTGAGCGAGCCGAGGCGGGTGACGACCCCCTGGAGGCCGTCGAAGGTGGCGGCGTAGGCGGCGTTGAAAGGCCAGTTGCCGCAGCCGGCGTACTGGTAGTCGTAGGTGTACCGGGCCGCGTGGCAGACCTGGGGATCGGCGTAGGACGGGTCGACCCAGGCGAGCTGCTCCTCGGTGAGGCGGCCGCCCCAGTACTCGATGATCATCTGCGAGGAGGTCGGGCTGCACCACGCCTCGCCGCCGTTGTCGTACTCGGGGTACTGGCCCTTGTGGATCTCCTGCGAGTAGCGCGGGACGGACAGTTCCTGCGCGAGGCCCGGACGGGAGGCCGGGACGGTGAAGCGGTCGGGGATGTCGGAGCCCATCGCGCCGAGCCGCCACACCGTGGGGGTGGTGTGCGCGCCGGGCCGGCGGTAGAGCGTCAGCCGGAGCCGGTAGGAGACCAGACGCAGCCCGGTCGAGGCGTCGTCGATCGAGAAGGTGTCCGTCCAGATGCTGCTGCGGCCGTCGCTCTGGTCGTCGACGGAGGTGCGGCGGATGTCCTCGTCACCGGCGGCCCAGCGGCCCATCACGTACCAGGGGGTGTCCGTGCCGTCGGAGTAGGTGCCCTTCAGCTCGGCCTGCAGCCAGGTGCCGTCCGGGGTGTGGGCGTTCCAGGAGACGATCGCCTCCGTGGCGGGGACGGCGAGCCGGTGGACGGGCGAGGTCCAGGTCCCGTACTCCCAGTCGGCGGTGCGGCCGGTGTGCGGGTCGGTGTACGACGTGGTGCCGGCGGGGGTGGCGAGCACGACGCCCGGACGGCTGCCCGCGGCGGCGCGGGTGCCTCGCGCGGTGCCGGACCGCCAGTCGCGGTACGTGGTCCAGGCCCGGTTGTCCACCCGGGCGGGGGCGCGGTCGGTGTCGGCGGCGCCGGTGTCCGCGTCGGCCGCGGCGTCGGCGGCGGCCGCCGGTGCGACGCCGCCCGCCACCGCGGCGGCGACCGCTGCGGCCAGAACGGTTCTGCGGGACGGCTGTTCGGCTCTGCTCATGGGCGGAAGACTCCCAGTTGTCCGAGTCGGGGCAGGTCCTTGCACGGTTGTGCGCCAACTATGACCGCAGCCGCGCGCCGCTGCCAGCACTTTTGACCGTGGCACACCCATCAATCGCCCGTCGGCCGTCAACGGGGAGTCGGCCCGTCCGGGCTCCGGCGCACCGGCGGCAGCCGCGCGCCGGCGCCCGGTAGCGGCCGGATTAGAGTGAGCCGCGACCGCTCGTCGTTCCCCCGACCCCCAGGACCCGTCATCCGTCACCTCGCCTCCCGTCTGCTGCGGCTGCCCCCTTCCTGCGGACCGGTCCGGCTCGTCGGGGTCGACGGGCACGCCGGGTCGGGGAAGTCGACCTTCGCCGGGCGGCTCGCGGAGGCGCTCGGGGGCGCCCCCGTGTTGCACCTGGACGACATCGCCAGCCACGACGCGCTGTTCGACTGGACCGGCCGGCTGCGGGAGCAGGTGATCGGACCGCTCGGCCGGGGCGAGAGCGCCCGCTACACCCCCTACGACTGGCGGGCCCGCCGCTTCGGACCGGCCCGCGCGCTGCCGCCCGCCCCGGTGGTGCTGGTGGAGGGCGTGGGCGCGGGCCGCCGGGCGCTGCGTCCGTGGCTGGCCGCACTGCTGTGGATGGAGGTGCCCTCGGGGCAGGCGTGGGCCCGGGGGCGTGAGCGGGACGGTGAGGAGCAGCGGGAGTTCTGGGACGGCTGGGTCCCGGCCGAGCGACGGCACTTTCTGGACGATCCCTCGCGCTCCCATGCGGATCTCCTGGTTTTTCTGCGTCCGGAGGGGTACGAGGTGCTGGACGGGCCCGTCGGCAGGGGTCTTCGGCCGCCCGATTCTCACCCTGTGTGACCGGTCGCCGTCAATGTGTCGAACTTGTGAAGAGCCCCACTCGACAACTTCCCCGTGCGCCCCAACTCGGCTTGACCGGGGGGCCGTACAGGTCTTACGTTCTCAATGTGCGGCCTCCCGAGGCCGCCGGCAGACGCGAAGCCCCCGGTTGTTCCCCCGTGATCGGGGGCTTCGTTCTGTCCACATCATCCTTTTCGGGACGCCCGGCGACACCGTACGCTCACACTCGGTCACCGCTCCGTACGCGGCCCGCCCTCCCCCACCCCGCCGAACGGCTCGTCACGGCACCCTTCGGACGGAAGACCCCCGCAGGTACGATGCCCTGGGTGCGGCCCACCGACGGAACTGTCCGGGCACCCGGCAACTCCTTACCGGGGCACAGCGGTTCAGCGGCCGGACCGACGCGGCCGGCGGACGGCCCGACGGCATACCGACGGGGGCACGGTTTGTGGGGGACGTGATGGACTTCGGCACGCAGGGCCCGCCGGCCCCGGCCGACCTCGCCTGGCTGCGAGGCGTGGACGCCTACACGATGGGCGCCTACCCGCAGGCGGAGGAGGAGTTCAGGGTCGCCGTGCGCATCGACCCGGGCATGGCCGACGGCTGGCTCGGACTGCACGCGTTGCGCGTCGACACGACGGCCGCGCTGCTCAAGATGTTCCGGCACCGCGACCGCTTCGGCGAGCAGCGCGCCCGCCACCGCCGCACCCTCAACTCCTGGTACTGGCTGGGCTGGTGGGTCCAGCCGGTGCTGGAGAGCCCGCGCGACCTGCTGCTCGCGCACGCCTCGCACTGGCTGGACGGCCGCCACGTACCGGAGCTGGACCGCGCGCTGGCCGGGCTGCCGCCGGTCGACACCGACCAGCACGTCCGCTTCCTGCACGCCTGCCGGGCCTACCTCGTCAAGGACTGGGAGCAGCTCGTCCGGCACACCGACCCGCTGCTCGGCGACGCGCTGCTCGGCATCGAGGCCGGTCTCTTCGGCGGCATGGCCCGGGTCCGGCTGGAGATGTACGGACAGGCGGAGCCGCTGCTGTCGGCGGCGCTGATGCGGTGCCGCAGCGAGCAGCCGCAGCGCAAGGAGCTGCGCTACTGGCTGGCCCGGTCCCACGAGGGCACCGGCCGCAGCGCCGCCGCGCTGCCGCTGTACCGCGCCGTGCACCGGGTCGACCCCGCCTTCATGGACACCTCGGCCCGGCTCGCGGCGATCGCCGAGGGCGACGGTTACGAGGACTCCGCCGGCCTGGCGCCGCTGACCCTGACCGGGGTCGGCCAGGACGCCGTGGACGCGACCGACGGCGCCGACGGCCTCGACCCGTTCTTCGGCTCCACCGAGGAGCGCGACCTGAAGCTGTCCGCGTTCGGCCCGCCCTCGTCCTCGCTGCCGCCGGTCGCCGGTTCCTTCGTACGCGAGCGGACGGCCGTCCCCGACCCGTCGCTGCCCGCGGGGCCCACCGATCCGCGTTTACTGGAGGAGGCACTCGCCGAGCTGGAGCGGATGGTCGGGCTCGAGCCGGTCAAGCGGCAGGTCAAGGCGTTGTCGGCGCAGCTCAACATGGCACGGCTGCGAGCCGGTCAGGGGCTTCCGGTCCAGCCGCCCAAGCGTCACTTCGTCTTCTCCGGCCCCTCCGGCACCGGCAAGACGACCGTGGCCCGCATCCTCGGCCGGGTCTTCTACGCCCTCGGCCTGCTCGGCGGCGACCACCTGGTGGAGGCGCAGCGGGCCGACCTGGTCGGCGAGTACCTCGGGCAGACCGCCGTGAAGGCCAACGAGCTGATCGACTCGGCGCTGGGCGGTGTCCTCTTCGTCGACGAGGCGTACTCGCTCTCCAACTCCGGCTACGGCAAGGGCGACGCCTACGGTGACGAGGCGCTCCAGGTGCTGCTGAAGCGCGCGGAGGACAACCGCGACCACCTCGTCGTGATCCTGGCCGGCTACCCGGAGGGCATGGACCGGCTCCTCGCCGCCAACCCCGGGCTCTCCTCCCGCTTCACCACCCGCGTGGACTTCCCCTCGTACCGTCCCTCGGAGCTGACGTCGATCGGCCGGGTGCTGGCCGCCGAGAACGGCGACCAGTGGGACGAGGAGGCCCTGGACGAACTGCGCTCGATCGCCGGGCACGTCGTCGACCAGGGCTGGATCGACGAACTGGGCAACGGAAGATTCCTGCGGACGCTGTACGAGAAGAGCTGCGCCTACCGGGACCTGCGGCTCTCCACCTATCCGGGCGCGCTGACCCGGGAGGACCTGGCGACCCTGCGGCTGCCGGACCTCATGCAGGCCTACGGCGAGGTGCTCTCCGGCCGCGGCCCGCAGGACCCGCCGCCGCTGTGACGGGCGGGGCGCCCGCGGTGCCGGGCGCCCCGGTTCCCTAGACCCTGTCGTCACATTCCCGTCTGCCGCGCGACGCCATGCACGCACTCTCACCGCACCGCCCCCAAACCCGAGTACGCCCAGTACGAGGGCCTGGGGGCGGCACGGCGAGAGCACGCACCTGGCGCCGCACGGCCGCCCTCCGGGCGACGACGGGAATGTGACGACAGGGCCTAGGCGAGCACCTCCTCGGGCGACCCGCTGGTCCGCGGCTCGGCCACCGTCACCCGCGCCACCTCGCGGTGCGCCGGGTCCCGTACCTCGCCGACGAGCAGCTCCAGTACGTCCTCCAGCGCGACGAGCCCGAGGGCCCGGCCGCTGGTGTCGACGACCTGGGCGAGGTGGGTGGCGGCGCGGCGCATCACGGTGAGCGCGTCGTCGAGCGGCAGCTCGGGACGGAGCGTCGTCATGGGCCGCCAGATCCGCTGGGGCACGGCCCGGTCGGACTCCTCCAGGTCCAGGACGTCCTTGACGTGCAGATATCCCATGAAGGCGCCGTTGTCCGCGGCGACCGGGAAGCGGGAGTACCCGGTGCGCGCCGTCAGCTCGATGATCCGGCCCGGCGTCACCGACGGGCTGACCGTCACCCAGGACTCGCCCTTGAGCAGGACGTCCGTCACCGGGCGGGACCCCAGCTCCAGGGCGTCCTCCAGCCGCTCCTGCTCCTCGGGGTCGAGGAGGCCGGCCTGTCCCGCGTCCTCCACGAGCCGGTTGAGCTGCTCGCTGGTGAAGACGGCCTCGACCTCGTCCTTGGGCTCCACCCGGAACAGCCGGAGGATGCCCTGGGCGCAGGCGCCGAGGGCGGCCGTGACCGGACGGCACAGGCGGGCGAAGGCGACCAGGCCGGGGCTGAGCCAGAGCGCGGCCTTCTCGGGGGCGGCCATCGCGAGGTTCTTCGGGACCATCTCGCCGATGACCAGGTGGCAGAAGACGACCAGGGCCAGCGCGATGACGTACCCGAGCGGGTGGATCATGCCGTGCGGCAGGTGGATCCAGGTGAAGACCGGCTCCAGCAGGTGGGCGACGGTCGGTTCGGCGACGGCGCCGAGGGTCAGCGAGCAGACGGTGATGCCGAACTGGGCGGCGGCCATCATCTGCGGCAGGTGCTCCAGGCCGTGCACGACCTGCCGGGCGCGGGCGGTGCCGAGCGGTTCGATCTGGCTGCGGCGGACCGAGACCAGCGCGAACTCGGCGCCGACGAAGAAGCCGTTGGCGAGCACGAGCGCCGCGGCCAGCAGCAGTTGGAGAACGCTCATCGGACGGCCTCCAGCGCCGGGACGGACGCCGTGCGCACCAGCCGCACCCGCTCGGCGCGGTAGTGGCCGACGCGGCGGACGGACAGCCGCCAGCCGGGCAGCTCCGCGCGGTCGCCGACGGCCGGGATACGGCCCAGCAGATCGGCGACCAGACCGGCGACGGTCTCGTAGGGACCCTCGGGGACCTCCAGGCCGATGCGGCGCAGGGCATCGACGCGGCAGCTGCCGTCGGCGTCCCAGGCGGGCCGGCCGTCCTCGGGCGGGGCCGCGGCCAGTTCGGGCAGGTCCTGTCCGTCGTGCTCGTCGCGGACCTCGCCGACGATCTCCTCGACGATGTCCTCCAGGGTGACGACTCCGGCCGTGCCGCCGTACTCGTCGACGACGACCGCGATCGGCTGCTCGCTGCGCAGCCGGGCCAGCAACGGCCGAACGGGCAGGGACTCGGGGACCAGCAGCGCGGGACGGGCCAGGGCGCCGACGGGGGTGCGCAGCCGTTCGTGGGCGCGGACCGCGAGGGCGTCCTTGAGGTGGACCGTGCCGACGATCTCGTCGATCTTCTCCCGGTACACGGGAAAACGGGACAGGCCGGTGGCGCGGGTCAGGTTGACCACGTCCTCGGCGGTCGCCGCGGAGTGCAGGGCGCTGACCTTCACCCGCGGCGTCATCACGTGCTGCGCGGTCAGTCCGCCCAGCGACAGGGTCCGTACGAAGAGGTCGGCGGTGTCCTGCTCCAGGGCACCGGCCCGAGCCGAGTGCCGGGCCAGGGAGACCAGTTCACCGGGGGTGCGGGCGGAGGCCAGCTCCTCGGCGGGCTCGACGCCGAGGGCGCGTACGAGCCGGTTGGCGACGGCGTTCAGCGCGGCGATCACCGGGCGGAAGAGCCGGGCGAAGGCGTGCTGGGGGCCGGCCACGAAGCGGGCGACCTGGAGGGGCCGGGAGACCGCCCAGTTCTTCGGCACCAGCTCACCGATCACCATCTGCACGGCCGAGGCCAGCAGCATGCCGACGACGACGGCCACCCCGGACACCGCGCCGTCGGGGATGCCGATCGCGGTGAACGGGCCGGCCAGCAGCTCGGCCAGGGCCGGTTCGGCGAGCATGCCGACGACGAGGGAGGTGATGGTGATGCCGAGCTGGGTGCCGGAGAGCTGGAAGGACAGCTCCCGGAGGGACTCGACGACCCGCCGGGCCCGTCGGTCGCCGTCCGTCGCGGCGCGCTCGGCGTCCGCCCGTTCGACGGTGACGAGGCCGAACTCCGCCGCCACGAAGAATCCGTTGGCGAGGATCAGCAGGAGTGCGGCTGCCAGGAGCAGCAGGGGGATGGTCATGATGCCGCCGCCTGTGTCGTGTCACGACCGGGGGCGGCGCAGATACTGCAGGACGATCCGTCCATCGCCGGAGGGAGTCACTCCTCGGGTAGCAGGAACCCCTGTGCACCGGGCGGAGCGACAGGGGCGGAGGGGCTCATGTCGCTCCTCCGCCCTCCAGATTAATCACGACAGGGCCCGGTGCGGCAGGGTGGACGACCCTGATCGCACCCCGAGACGCCCCGGGCGCACTCCCGGGGTACCCGGATGTCAGGCGGGCCGCGCCCCGGGGTCGTCGGCCGCGCGGGCCTCGGCGAGCGCCCGCAGGGTGCGGGCGTCGGCGACGGCGCGCTGCTTGGCGATGCCCGGCTGGATGCCGAGGACGGGCAGGCTGGTGCCGTCGCTGAGGTCGAGGAAGACCCAGGGGTCGCCGGGCCGGAGGTTGACCCGGAGGATCTCGGCCCACTCCAGACGGCGGCTGCCGGTGAAGTTGACGACGGTGACACCGGTCTCCTCGGCGACGGCCTTGGGCCGGGCCAGCAGGAGCAGGACACCGGCCAGGACGACGCCGGTCAGGACGAAGCTGAGGCGCGAGCCGGGGCCGAGCCCTTCGAGGAGCAGCGCGATGAGCGTGAGCACCGCGAAGAGCACGACGGCGGCGCCGAGCAGGACGGCGCGGGTGCGGCCCGGCCGGAAGGTCACGGGCAGGGCGGGCAGGTCGGCCCGCCCCTGGTTGGTGTCCGCCATGGGATCTCTCCGAAAAGCGTCAGAGGCGGCAGGCGTGGATGGCCGTGGTGAGGATGGCGCGGGCGCCGATCTCGTAGAGGTCGTCCATGATCCGCTGGGCGTCGCGGGCGGGGACCATCGCGCGGACGGCGACCCAGCCCTCGTTGTGCAGCGGGGAGATGGTCGGCGACTCCAGGCCCGGGGTGAGGGCGACGGCCCTCTCCAGCTGCTCGACCCGGCAGTCGTAGTCCATCATCACGTACGTGCGGGCCACCAGGACGCCCTGGAGGCGGCGCAGGAACTGCTGGGCCTTGGCCTCGGTGGCCTCGTCGGCGGTGTCGCCGGTGCGGCGGATCACGACCGCCTCGGACTTCATGATCGGCTCGCCGAACACCTCGAGGCCCGCGTTGCGCAGGGAGGTGCCGGTCTCGACGACGTCCGCGATGACCTCGGCGACGCCGAGTTCGATGGCGGTCTCGACGGCGCCGTCGAGGTGGACCACGGAGGCGTCGACGCCGTTGTCGGCGAGGTGCCGGGCGACGATCCCCTCGTAGGAGGTGGCGACCGTCTTGCCCTTGAGGTCCTGGACGCCGCTGGCCGCGCCCGGCTTGCCGGCGTAGCGGAAGGTGGAGCGGGCGAAGCCGAGCGGGAGGATCTCCTCGGCCTCGGCGCCGGAGTCGACGAGCAGGTCGCGGCCGGTGATGCCGATGTCGAGCTTGCCGGAGGAGACGTAGATGGCGATGTCGCGGGGGCGGAGGTAGAAGAACTCCACCTCGTTGCCCGGGTCGACGATGCGCAGTTCCTTGGACTCCCGGCGCTGCCGGTAGCCGGCCTCATGCAGCATGTCCGCCGCAGGGCCGGAGAGGGAACCCTTGTTGGGGACGGCGATGCGCAGCATGGGGTCGGCTTCCTTTGCTCGAACGGGTGGTCGTGAACCGGGCGGGTTCACAGGTGGGCGTAGACGTCGTCCAGGGAGATGCCGCGGGCGACCATCATCACCTGGACGTGGTACAGCAGCTGGGAGATCTCCTCGGCCGCCGCTTCCTTGCCCTCGTACTCGGCGGCCATCCAGACCTCGGCGGCCTCCTCGACGACCTTCTTGCCGATGGCATGGACGCCCTTGTCGACCAGCTCGGCGGTGCGGGAGGTGGCGGGGTCGGCGTTGGCGGCCTTGTGCTGGAGCTCGGTGAAGAGCTCCTCGAACGTCTTCTTGGACATGGTGCCGACCACTCTACGGGTTGTGCGGGCCGCCCTGGCGCCAGGGTTCGGATACTGAACGCAGCGTCGCCGCCGTCGCCACCGCCGCGGTCACCGCCTCGTGGCCCTTGTCCTCGCTGGAGCCCTCGATGCCGGCCCGGTCCAGGGCCTGCTCCTCGGTGTCGCAGGTGAGGACGCCGAAGCCGACGGGGACGCCGGTGTCGACGGAGACCTGGGTGAGTCCCTGGGTGACGCCCTGGCAGACGTAGTCGAAGTGGGGGGTACCGCCGCGGATGACGACGCCGAGGGCGACGACCGCGTCGTAGCCGCGGTCCGCGAGGCCCTTGGCGACCACCGGCAGCTCCCAGCTGCCGGGGACCCTGAGCAGGGTCGGCTCGCTGATGCCCAGGTCGTGCAGGGCGCGCAGGGCGCCGTCCACCAGGCCGTCCATCACCTTCTCGTGCCACTGCGCCGCGATGACGGCGACCCTGAGGTCGCTCACGTTTTCCACGGACAGTTCCGGTGCGCCCTTGCCGCTCACGTCTCGCTCCTTGGTCTTTCTCGTGCTTACTGGTTGCCGCAGGTGGACACCGCGGTGGTGTCCAGCCAGGGCAGGTCGTGGCCCATCCGGTCCCGCTTGGTGCGCAGGTAGCTCAGGTTGTGCTCGCCCGCCTGGACGGGCATCGGCTCGCGGCCGGTGACGTCGAGGCCGTGCCGGAGGAGCGCGTCGCTCTTGTCGGGGTTGTTGGTCAGCAGGCGGACGCCGCGCACGCCGAGGTCCTTGAGGATCTGGGCGCCGGCGCCGTAGTCCCGGGCGTCGGCGGGCAGGCCGAGTTCCAGGTTGGCGTCGAGGGTGTCGCGGCCGCGCTCCTGGAGTTCGTAGGCGCGCAGCTTGGACATCAGGCCGATGCCGCGGCCCTCGTGGCCGCGGAGGTAGACGACGACGCCGCGGCCCTCGGCCTGGATGCGGTCCAGGGAGGCGTCGAGCTGGGGTCCGCAGTCGCAGCGCTGCGAGCCGAAGACGTCGCCGGTGAGGCATTCGGAGTGGATGCGGACCAGGACGTCGGTGCCGTCGCCGAGGTCGCCGTGGACGAGGGCGACGTGCTCGACGCCGTCGACGGTGGAGCGGTAGCCGTAGGCGGTGAAGGTGCCGTGCGCGGTGGGCAGGCGGACCTCCGCCTCGCGGCGGACGGTGGGTTCCGCGCCGCGGCGGTAGGCGATCAGGTCCTCGATGGAGATGATCGTCAGGCCGTGCTTGCGGGCGAAGGGGATCAGTTCGGGCAGCCGCAGCATCCGGCCGTCCTCGCCGGCGATCTCGACGATGGCGCCGGCGGGGCGCAGGCCCGCGAGGCGGGCGAGGTCGACGGCGGCCTCGGTGTGGCCGTCGCGGACGAGGACGCCGCCGGGCCGGGCGCGCAGCGGGAAGACGTGGCCGGGGCGGACCAGGTCGGTGGGTTCGGCGGTGCCGCCCGCCAGCAGCCGGAGCGTGGTGGCGCGGTCGGCGGCGGAGATGCCGGTGGTGACGCCGTGTTCGGCGCCCGCGTCCACGGAGACGGTGAACGCCGTCTTCATGGACTCGGTGTTCTCCGTGACCATCTGCGGGAGCTCCAGCCGGTCCAGCTCGTCGCCCTCCATGGGCGCGCAGATCAGGCCGCGGCACTCGCTCATCATGAAGGCGACGACCTCCTCGGTCGCCTTCTCGGCGGCGATGACGAGGTCGCCCTCGTTCTCCCGGTCGGCGTCGTCGACGACCACGACGGGGCGGCCGGCGGCGATCTCCGCGACGGCCCGCTCGACGGGGTCGAGGACGAGGTCCTCGGTGCGGTAAAGGATGGGTGCCGTACTCATGCGGGCGCTCCTTCCATCACGGGCCGCGGACCCTTGCGGGACCGCAGCCACCAGTCACGCAGGCCCCACAGGACGAGCGCGCCGTAGATGACGTAGACGAAGCCGGAGAAGGCGAAGCCGTTGGCGAAGTTGAGGGGGACGCCCACGAGGTCGACGAGGAGCCAGGCGATCCAGAACTCGACCATGCCGCGGGCCTGGGCGTACATGGCGACGACCGTGCCGACGAATATGTACGCGTCCGGCCAGGGGTCCCAGGACAGGCTGGGGACGGCGGTGAAGAGGCCGCCGACGGCGAGGGTGCCGACGGCGGCGGCGCCGGCCAGGGCGCCGCGCTCGCGCCAGGTGGCGAAGCGGACGGCGATGGAGCCGTCCTGGGAGTGCCGGCTGCCGCGGTTCCACTGCCAGAAGCCCCAGGCGGCGACCACCATGACGACGATCTGCTTGCCGGCGCTGCCGGAGAGGTGGGCGGTGGCGAAGGCGGCGAAGAGGATCAGGCCGGAGGCGAACTGCACCGGCCAGCTCCATATCGAGCGGCGCCAGCCGAGCGCGAGGCCCAGCAGCCCGATGACGTTGCCGATCATGTCGGACCACTTGATGTGCTGGTCGAGGAGGACGAACGCCTCGGAGTTGAGCCAGTTCACTTGGTGTCCCCCTGGGCCTGGACCGTGAGCAGGCGCTCCACGTACTTGGCGATGACGTCGACTTCGAGGTTGACCGGGTCGCCGGGCTGTTTGCGGCCGAGCGTGGTCAGCGCGAGGGTGGTCGGGATGAGGCTGACGGTGAAGAAGTCCTCGCCCGCGTCGACGACGGTGAGGCTGATGCCGTCGACGGTGACGGAACCCTTCTCGACGACGTAGCGGGTGAGCTCGGCGGGCAGGGAGATCCTGACGATCTCCCAGTGCTCGGAGGGGGTGCGCTCCACGATCTCGCCGGTGCCGTCGACGTGGCCCTGCACGATGTGGCCGCCGAGGCGGGCGCCGACGGCGGTGGGTCGCTCCAGGTTGACGCGGGAGCCGACGGTGAGGACGCCGAGACTGGAGCGGTGCAGGGTCTCGGCCATCACGTCGGCGGTGAACTCGTCGCCCTCGTGGTCGACGACGGTGAGGCAGACGCCGTTGACGGCGATGGAGTCTCCGTGCTGAGCGCCTTCGGTGACGACGGGGCCGCGCAGCCGGAAGCGACAGGCGTCGTCGAGGGTCTCGACGGCTGTGACTTCGCCCAGCTCTTCGACGATTCCGGTGAACACTTCCCGGGTCCTCCTGCCTCTTGGGCACGGACTCCGGGGCATCTGTCGCGGACGACAGGAACGTACGGAACAGGGCACCGGACGACGCCTCGTCAGACCCGTCCCCCGAGGACGGGTCCGAAAAGCCGGCGACGCGCACGAATGCCCGCCCGCCGCGCACTGCCTCCCATCCGGACTTTAACCGTCGGTCCAGGAATTTCACCTGGTCAACCGATCGCTGGAGGCGATCGGGTCGCGGACTGTAACCGCCGGTTCGGACTTTCACCGACCCCGGAGTGCGCTGCTTCTGGTACTCAGCCAGTGTGCCACGCCTGATCGTCGCCCCGGTAGGCGGAGGGTGTGGGGTGGCTCACAGCCACCCCCTGCGTATGAGCGGCTGGTCTGTACCTATTGACGCTCTGGTCTAGTCCACTTAGTGTCTGCGCGACCTCGTCCGCACGGCGTACCTCTCCCCCTTTGCCGGCCCGGCGGCGGTGACGACGGCCCTTGCCCGCCGCCGGGCCACCCAGCGCGGTGAACGCGCCGGTCGCGGGGAAGGCCTACGACGACGGCCCTTGCCCGGCGGTCGCGACGGTGGAACGGCGGCTGGTGCTGACCGCGCTGGTGGCCTACCTGGTCTCCGCCGTGCCCCACCTTCTCTTCGACGCCGGGCATCTGGCCCCGCTGACGGCGGCGAGCGCGGCGGGGTTCATGGCGCTGCTGGGGGTGGCGGTGGTCCTTCCGGCGGTACTGCTGTGGGCGGCCGCGCGGGAGGACACGGGGAGGACGCGGGGCCCGGAACCCGAGAGGGCGGGGTGAGCCGCGGGCAGGACGTCACCTCCCCCGGGGTGCGAACAGGTCCTCCTGCGCGCGGTCGCGGGCCGTCAGCAGGGCTCCCCTCAGCACCGCCCCGCCGCCCAGCAGGCTCGCCCTGACCTGCGTGGGCAGCGGGGAGAGCCGGGTGAGGCGGTCGGCGACCCGGCGCGCGAGCACGTCACCGCCGGCGCGGCCGACCTCCCCGGCCAGGACCACGCAGCCCGGGTCCAGCACGGAGACGACGGCGGCGGCGCCGAGGGCCACGCGATCGGCGAGGGCGTCCAGGAAACGGGCGGCGGCAGGGGGAGAGCCGGCGTCCGCGCCACCGGCGTCCGCGCCACCGGCGTCCGCCCCACCGTCGGGCGCGCGTTCCGTACGGCGTACCGCCTCGCGGACCAGGGCCGCGGCCCGCGTCGGGTCGTCCGGTACCGGCAGGCCGTGCTCCGCCGCGAGGCCGGTCACCGCTCCCGCCGAGGCCAGGGAGTGGAAGCCGCCGCCGCAGTCCGTGGCCGACGGCAGCCCGGAGGTGCCCGGCACCGGCAGGAAGCCGACCTCGCCGGCGCCCCCGGAGGCGCCCCGCCGCAGCCTGCCGTCGAGCATCAGCGCCGCGCCGATGCCGAGGTCCAGCCAGAGCAGGACGAACGTGTCCCGGTCGCGGGCGGCGCCGTCGCGCTGCTCGGCGAGGGCGGCGAGGTTGGTCTCGTTCTCCACGCTGACCCGTGACTCGGGGAAGCGCTCCTGCAACGCGGCGACCAGCCGACGGTGCCAGGCGGGCAGGCCGCCGGAGTCCCGCAGGTCGCCGCTGGCGGGGTCGATCAGGCCGGGGGCGCCGATCCCCACCGTGTGCAGCCGGTCCGCCCCGGCCTCCTTCGCGGCGTGCTCGACCAGCGCGACCGCCTGCTCCACCGCGGGGCCCGTGCCGGCGTCGTCGCGGATCGGCACGGACGCCTCGGCCAGGACGCCGCCGACCAGGTCGGAGACAAGCACGGACACGCTCTCGGTCCGTACGTCGAGGGCGGCCAGGTGGGCCCGGTGCGCGGCGATCCCGTACAGCCTGGCGTTGGGGCCCCGGCGCTGCTCCCCCGCCTCGCCCACCACCTCGATCAGGCCGGCCGCGCCGAGCCGTTCGACGAGGTCGGCCACGGAGGGCCGGGAGAGGCCGGTCAGCTGTTTCAGCTGGGTGGCGGTCAACGGGCCCTCCTGCTGGAGGAGTCGGAGGGCGAGCCGGTCGTTGATGGCCCGAGCGGTGCTCGGTGTCGCGGGCATGCCGGGATCCTTCCAGACGGGCGGACGCGGGGGCTCGCGGCCGGTTGTGGACGGTGCGCAACCGATACCCACTATCTATCAGGCAAGGTCCCTGATAGTTTACGGCGCGCAGTGGGGAGCCGACCCGACCCGGAGGGGCCTCGAAGTATGAGTGAAGTGGTCTTTCGAATACGTGAGGTGCGGCGCGCCCGCTACGCGGTGGCGGCGGTCTTCGCGGTGCACGGCGCCGTCACGGGCTCGTTCGCGACACGGGTGCCCTGGATCCAGGACCACGCCGGGGTGAGCGCGGGCCAGCTGGGACTGGCCCTCGCCTTCCCCGCGCTCGGCGCCTCGGTCGCCATGCCGCTGGCGGGCCGCCTCAGCCACCGCTTCGGCGCGCGGACCGCGCTGCGCGCGCTGCTGGCGCTGTGGACGCTGTCGCTGGTGCTGCCGTCGCTCGCTCCGAACCTGCCCGCCCTCTGTCTGGCGCTGTTCACCTACGGGGCGGCCTCGGGCGTCTCCGACGTCGCGATGAACGCCCTCGGTGTCGAGGTGGAGAACCGTCTCGACAAGTCGATCATGTCCGGGCTGCACGGCATGTGGAGCGCGGGCGCTCTGACGGGGTCGGCGGCCGGGACGCTCGCCGCCCACCTCGGCGCGGACGCCCGGCTGCACCACGCGCTGGCCGCGCTGGTGCTCACCACGGCGGGCGTGGTCGTGTGCCGGTGGGTGCTGGACCTCCAGCCCGCCGAGGACGAGGACCCGCCGCCGCGGTTCGCGCTGCCGCCGAGGTCGGCGGTGCTGATCGGCGCGGTCGGGTTCTGCGCGGTCTTCGCGGAGGGCGCCAGCCTGGACTGGTCGGCGGTGTACCTGCGGGACCGGCTGGACACCTCCGCGGGGCTCGCGGCGGCGTGCACCACCGGGTTCACCCTGACGATGGCCGTGGCCCGGTTCGTCGGCGACAAGGTGGTGGACCGGTTCGGGGCGGTGCGTTCGGTCCGGGTGGGCGGGGTGCTGGCCGCGGCCGGCGGGGTGCTGATCGTCGCGGGCGGCCATCCGGCGGTGGCGATGGCCGGGTTCGCGGCGATGGGGCTGGGCATCGCCGTGGTGGTCCCGCTCTGCTTCGCGGCGGCCGGGCGCAGCGGCAGCAATCCCTCGCTCGCGATCGCGGGTGTCGCCACGATCACGTACACCTCGGGGCTGATCGCCCCGAGCGCGATCGGCGGGCTGGCGCAGGCCACCAGCCTGGTGGTGTCGTTCGGGCTGGTGACCGTGCTGGCCTGCGGGCTGGTGGCGTTCGCGCCGGTGCTGCGGTCCGGGGACCGCCGGGAACGCGCGACGCCCGCTCGGGCGAAGGCGCCGGTGCCGGACCCGCGGCCCTGAGGCGCGTACCGGGACCCGGGACCGGCCGGCCGCCGACCGCCGTCCGGCCCCCCATCTGTACGGAGCACGGCCCCTGACCACCGACAATGGTCCGGACGAAGCACACGTACGAAGAAAGCGACACCCCATGGATCTCGGCGTCCGCTGGAAGCTGCACGGCGACGGGCGCACGCCCGCCCCCGGTGCGGTGGTCCGCCCCGACGAACGGCTCTCCTGGCCCCGTACCGCCGGGCTCGGCGCCCAGCACGTGGTGGCGATGTTCGGGGCGTCGTTCGTGGCGCCGGTCCTCATGGGTCTCGACCCCAACCTGGCGATCATGATGTCGGGCGTCTCGACCATGATCTTCCTGCTCGCGACGCGCGGGCGGGTGCCGAGCTACCTCGGCTGCTCGCTCTCCTTCGTCGGCGTCGCCGCAGTGATCCGGGCGCAGGGCGGCACCAGCGCCACGGTGACCGGCGCGGTCCTGGTCGTCGGCGCCGTGCTGTTCCTGATCGGTCTCGCCGTGCAGAAGTTCGGGGCGCGGATCATCCACGCCGCGATGCCGCCGGTGGTCACCGGCGCCGTGGTGATGCTGATCGGCTTCAACCTCGCCCCGGTCACCGCCTCCACCTACTGGCCGCAGGACCAGTGGACGGCGCTGCTGGTGATGCTGTTCACCGGCCTCGCCGTGGTGTGTCTGCGCGGCTTCTGGTCCCGGATCGCGATCTTCCTGGGCCTGGTCTTCGGGTACGTGCTCTCCTGGGTCCTCGACCGGATCTTCGGAAAGATCCACTCGGTGGACGGCAGCGGCAAGGTCACCGACCACTGGCGGCTGGACTTCTCCGCCGTCGGCCAGGCCGACTGGGTCGGTCTGCCCTCGTTCCACGGCCCCACCTTCCAGTGGTCGGCGATCCTGGTGGCGCTGCCGGTCGTGATCGCCCTCGTCGCGGAGAACGCCGGACACGTCAAGGCCGTCGGCGAGATGACCGGCGAGAAGCTCGACGACAGGCTCGGCACCGCCATCTCCGCCGACGGCATCGGCTCCGTGCTCTCCACCGCGGTCGGCGGACCGCCCAACACCACCTACTCCGAGAACATCGGCGTGATGGCCGCGACCCGCGTCTACTCCACGGCCGCGTACTGGGCCGCCGCCTGCTTCGCCCTGCTGTTCGGCCTGTGCCCGAAGTTCGGCGCGGTGGTCGCCGCGATCCCCGGCGGCGTCCTCGGCGGCATCACCGTGATCCTCTACGGCATGATCGGCCTGCTCGGCGCGCAGATCTGGACCAACGCCCGGGTGGACCTGCGCAACCCGCTGAACCTGGTGCCGGCCGCCGCGGGCATCATCATCGGCGTGGGCGGCGTCTCCCTCGACTTCACGGACAACTTCTCGCTCGGCGGCATCGCGCTCGGCACCATCGTCGTGATCACCGGCTACCACGCGCTGCGGGCCTTCGCGCCGCCGCACCTGAAGGACCAGAAGCCGCTGCTGGACGAGGGCACGTCGACGTACGGCGAGAGCGCGCACACGGATGCCGGGGAGCGGAGCGCCGGCTCGTGAGGCGTCAGCGCGCCAGGTCGTAGGCGTACGACGGGCTGAACGTGCCCGGGGAGCCCTTGCAGCCGTCCGACTCCCCCGGCAGCTTCACCCACAGGTAGGCGTCGATCCGGTCCTCGCCGGTGGTCAGCGTCGGCGCCCGGCCCAGGGCGCGGCCCGCGGGGTCGCACCACGCGTCGTCGGCCGGTGCGCCGTTGCCGTTGCGGCTGGTGTCGACGACGGCGCCCAGCCCTTCCGGTCCGCCGAGGGCGTCCAGGACGGCACGGTCGTAGGCCATCTCGTCGGCGGTGGTGTGGAAGTTGGAGACGTTGCTGAAGACGCCGTCGGAGGAGGCGGCCGAGGCGGCACCGGCCTGCTTCAGCCACCCGGCCTGCTTGCCGGGCGCGTGCCAGCCGGAGTGGCCGGCGTCGTAGTAGACCCGGGCCCGGGGCGCCGCCTCCTTGATGACGCGCCCGGCCCGCGCCAGGGAGGCGAACCGCTCCGCGCGCTCCCGGGCGGAGAGGCAGTCGGACTGGGCCACCGAGTCGGGCTCCAGGATGACGACGACCTCGCCGGAGCCCAGTCCGGCGGCGAAGCGGTCGATCCAGTCGTCGTAGGCGGCGAGGTCGGGCGCTCCGCCCTCGGAGTGGCCGCCGCAGTCTCGGTCGGGTATCGCGTACGGCACGACGACCGGGACCCGGCCCTCCTCGACGCCGCCGGAGGTGACGGCGCGGACCCGGGCGGTGACGGTGCCGGGGGTGAAGTCGGCGAACCAGACGGCGGCCGGGCGGGCGGCGATCCGGGCGGCGATGACGTCCCGGCGGGGGTCGTCGGGGTGGGCGGCCACCCAGTCGAGCACCTGGGAGTCGGGGTGGCGGTAGAGCCTGGCCCGGTCGGCTCCCGCCGCCGCGGACCCCCTCGTGGCACCGGGCGCGGCGCTCGGCTCCGTACGGGACGGAACCGGCGACACGGACGGCGAGGGAGGCGCCGTCGTCGGTGTCGGCGTCGGGGTCGGGGACGGCGACGGGGACGACGGGACGGGCTCGGGGGCCGGCCGGACCGAGCGCGTCACGCGCGGCCGGGCCTCGTCGCCGCGGCCCTCGCCGTCGTGGTCCAGCGAGGAGAGCGTTCCGGCGACGGTGCCGGCCGCGACCACCGCGGCGGCCACGGCGACCATCACGCCGCGGAGGACGGCACGCCTGCGGGCGGCCCGGCGCGCGGCCAGGCGTCGGGTACGAAGGCCGGACATGATGAGAAACCCCTCCCCCACGCGGCGGCCGCGTTCCCCCGTTGTGGGGAAGCGCCTCTCCCGCCGGTCCTGCGGTCACCCCGAAGCTGCGACTCTGCCCCCATGGCGCACTGTCGACACGTCTCCACGGCCACCGGCTCGGTGCACGCCGTCCTCTCCCGGATGCGCGCCCTTGACGCGGCCCTGCCGCCCCTGGACGGGGTCGCGGTCTTCAACCGCGTCTATCTCGCCGTCACCGAGGCCGTCGGCCGGGACCTCGACGCGGGCCGGTTCCCGGACACCCGGGCCGCGACCACGCTGGACGTCCTCTTCGCCGAGCGGTACCTGGCCGCCGTCGACGCCGTGACCGACGGGCGCGCGCCGGCCGCCTGCTGGCGGCCCCTGTTCCAGTACCGCCGTCATCCCCAGGTACGTCCGTTGCAGTTCGCGCTCGCGGGCATCAACGCGCACGTCTGCCACGACCTCGCGCTGGCCGTCGTGGACGCCTGTCGTACGCTCGGCTGCGAACCCGCCGACCTGGAGGACGAGTTCGACCGCGTGGGCGAACTCCTCGTGCTGCTGGAGGAGCGCATCCGCGAAGAGCTGACGCCGGGCCCCGACCTGCTCCGGATCGCCGACCCGCTGACGCATCTGATCGGCTGCTGGAGCCTGGAGCGCGCCCGGGACGCCACGTGGGTCGCGGCCCGCACCCTGTGGTCGCTGCGCCGGCTGCCCGGCCTGGCCGGGGAGTGCACGGAACGGCTGGACGCGGCGGTGGGCCTGGCGAGCCGCCTGCTGCTGACCCCGCTGCCCTCCTGAGAACGTCACGCCCCTGTCGCCCCGGCCGAAACTCACGTGTAATGGCCACACATTGGCCTCCGGGTCACCGACGGCCCCACCGACGGCGAAGGAGCACGGACATGGCGATCCCCCTCGGACTCGGACTCCCGCAGATGCGTCAGTACGACATCGGCAAGGACGTCCCGGAGGTGGCCCGCGCCGCCGAGCGCACGGGGTACAGCAGCCTGTGGGTCTTCGAACGCGCCCTCTTCCCCGAACCCGCCACCCAGGGCCTGTACGGCGTCGAGGGCCTGCCCTGGCCCGACTCCTACCGGGGCGTGGCGGAACCGCTGGTCACGCTGACGCTGGCCGCGGCGGCGACCGAGCGGGCCACGCTCGGCACCAGCGTGCTGATCGCACCGCTGCACGTGCCGTTCCAGCTGGCCAAGGCGCTGGCCACGCTGGACGCGGCGAGCGGCGGCCGGGTGGTCGCGGGGTTCGGCACGGGCTGGTCCCACGACGAGTACGCGGCGGCGTCCGTGGCGCCGTTCGAGGAGCGCGGCCGGGTCCTGGACGAGCTGATCGAGGTGTGCCGCGCGGTGTGGGGCCCGGACCCGGTGACGTACGACGGGCGGCTCACCCGGATCGCGTCGGCCGTCGTCGGCCCCAAGCCCGCCCGGCCGATCCCGGTGCTGCTGGCGGCGGGCAACGCGCGCGCCCGGCGCCGGCTCGTCGACCACGCCGACGGCTGGCTGCCGGTGGGCACCGGCGTGGAGGCGCTCACCGGCCAGTGGCGGGAGCTGCGCGAACTGGCGGCCGAGCGCAGGCGTACGGCACCGATCGCCTCGTCGCTGCGGATCAACGCCCGGTACGCGCGCACGACGGACGACAGCGCCGCCCGCCGGCCCTTCCACGGCAGCGTCGACCAGATCGTCGAGGACCTGGCCGAGCACGCCGAGATCGGCCTGGACGAGATCTTCCTCGACCTCCAGACCGGTCTCCGCGACGCGGAGGAGCTGAAGGACGTCGCGGCGGAGGTGTACGAGAAGGCACGGGCCGCGGGGATCTAGGCCCTCAGAAAGCGCCCTAGTCCTCGGGCAGTTCCACGGGGGCGATGGAGTCGTACACGTCGCCCGGCCCCGGGTTGGCCGGGTCGGTCTCCCCGCCGAAGTGGCGCATGACGCCCCAGACCGCGTTCAGCGCGGTCTGGACGGCGCCCTCGGCCCAGCCCGCCGTCCAGGAGATGTCGTCGCCGGCGAGGAAGATCCCCCGCTTGTCGGCGGGCAGCCGGTCCTGCACGAAGTGCGTGAAGAGGCGCCGCTGGTAGCGGTAGTGGCCGGGCAGGTTGGCCTTGAACGCGCCCATGAAGTACGGCTCGTTCTCCCAGGAGACCGTCACCGGGCTGCCGATGACGTGCTTCCTGATGTCGACCTTCGGATAGATCTCGCCGAGCGACTTCAGCATCACCTCCATCCGCTCGTTCGCGGAGAGCGGCAGCCACTTCAGGCTGTCGTCGCACCAGGTGTAGGAGAGGCAGATGGCGGCCGGCCGGTCCGGACCGTCGTCCAGCAGGTAGGTGCCGCGGGTCATCCGGTCGGTGAGCGTCATCGACATCACGTCGCGCCCGGTCGTCTCGTCCTTGTCCCGCCAGAACGGCCGGTCCACGGGCACGAAGAGCTTGCTGGACTCCATGTAGTGGGTCCGCTCGATCGCCGTCCAGTGGTCGATCGGGAAGAGCGAGTCATCACAGTCGATCTTGGAGAGCAGCATCCAGGACTGGGCGGTGAAGACCGCCGCGCGGTACGTGCGGATGGCGCCGTCGGCGTCGGTCACGGTGATCCGGTCGCCGGCGGTGCGGTGCAGCCGGGTCACGGCCGGGCGCGGCCGGCCGCCGGTGTGCAGGGACTTCAGCGAGGTGCCGTACGGCCAGTGGACGGTCTTGGCCGGCTCGCGCTCCCACAGCCGCAGCGGGAGCTGCTGGGAGCCGCCGACGATGGAGCGGTGGTGGTCGTCGGCCTCGGTGTAGACGACGCGGAGGATCTCCAGTACGGAGTTGGGGAAGTCGGTGTCCCAGCCGCCGGTGCCGAAGCCGACCTGGCCGAAGATCTCCCGGTGCCGGAACGAGCGGAACGCCTCCGAGTCGCAGAGGAAGCCGTAGAACGTCTGGTTGTCGAGCCTCTCGACCAGCTTCGACCAGATCGCGCGGATGCGGGGGACGTCCCGCTCGCGCAGGGCCCGGTTCATGGCGGAGAAGTCCGCGCCCTCCTCCAGGCAGCGGGCCCAGGCGTCGGCGACGTCGCGGTAGACCTGCGGCAGGTCGGCGAGGGTCTCGGCGTAATGGCTCTCGCCCTTGAGGTCGACGACGGTCGACGGGGTGGCCTCGGAGAGGGGGTTGGGGAAGGGCCTGGTCTCAAGCCCGGCCAGGTCGATGTAGTGCCGCAGGGCGGTGGAGGAGGGCGGGAAGCGCATCGCGCCCATCTCGGCGGTCAGTTCCTCCGTGCCCGCGCCCTCGAAGCGGGCGGTACGCAGCCGGCCGCCTATCTCGTCGGCCTCGTACACGACGGGCCTGAGCCCCATCTTCATCAGCTCGTACGCGGTCACGATGCCGGAGAGCCCGCCGCCGACGACGGCGACCTCGGCACCGTGCTCGGTGGCGGGTATCCGGCCGAGTCCCGCCGGGTGGGCGAGGAAGTCGTCGTAGGCGTACGGGAAGTCCGGCCCGGACATGGTGATCGGGGGCTGCTGCCCGTCGGTGTGCTCGACGGCGTTCGGCACCGTGGACGTCATCGGACGCGGACTCCTTGCGCGGGCTGGGAAGCGGGGGTTCGGACGAGGGAGCCGTACAGGCCGGGACGGCGGTCGGCGAGGTACGGGTTGGCCGCGCGGGAGGCGGCGAGGAGGGCGGGGTCCGCGTCGGCGACGAGCAGTTCCGTGCCGCGACCGGCGCGGGCGCGGGCCGTGCCGTCGGGCCCGGCGAGGACGGACAGCCCGACGAACTCGAACGCGCCCTCCCGGCCGACCCGGTCGACGTACGCCACGTACAGCTGGTTCTCGAAGGCGCGCACCGGGACGACGGACTCGGCGACGAACTGGTACGGGTGCATCTGCGCCGTCGGCACCAGCAGCAGGTCGGTGCCGGCCAGGGCGTGGGCCCGGACGTTCTCCGGGAACTCGACGTCGTAGCAGATCATGAGGCCGACGGTCAGTCCGCCGAGGCGGGCCTGTACGACGGTCCGGTCGCCCGGGGCGAAGTGGTGCTGCTCGTAGGCGCCGTAGAGGTGGGTCTTGCGGTAGCCGGCGAGGCGGGCGCCGTCGGCGGCGATCAGCTGGACGGAGTTGTGGACGCGGGTGCCGTCCCGCTCGGGGCAGCCGTAGGCGACGGCGAGCCCGTGCCGCGCCGCGGTCCCGGCGACCGCCTGCGCCGCGTCGCCGTCGGCGGGCTCGGCGAGCCGGGCCACGTCGTCGCCGATCGCGTACCCGGTCAGGAACATCTCCGGCGTCACCAGCAGCCCGGCCCCCATGGCGGCGGCCCGCCCGGCGGCCTCGTCCAGCTCCCGAAGGTTCCCGGCGACGTCCCCGGGACGGCCGGAACTCTGCAACAGGGCGACGCGCATGGAGGTACCTCACCGGGAGGAGGGGGCGGGAAGACCGCGAGAGACGGGCCACGTAGACGCTATGGCCGCCCCACCAGCCCCGACAAGCACCACCTGTTGCGCACAGGGTGGCGATTCATTGCGGCCCCACCCCCACGAACAACGATTCGTTGCGCCCCGTCAGAAACGCGAGAATCCCGCGAACAACCACCACACACCCGCACCCGATCACGCCCCTGTCAGGGGCGCGGGGAACTGCGCGAGCGCCCACCACGCACCCGCACCCAACACCCCACTGCCACCCCCGCGTACACCACCGCGAACAGGCAGAACACCACCCCGTGATCAAAGCCCGCGGCCAGAGCCGCGTACGCCCCGTACACGCCCACCGTCACCACCTCGGTGGCAAGCCCCGCCACAGACGTCACCGTGGCCCGCCCGGCCACCTCGATCCGCTCCTGCAGACGCGCATCCGCCAGCACCGTCGCCAGCTGGAACCCGCCGAAGGCCACCGCAACCAGCCCCAGACCGGCCGGCGTACCGATCCCGGCCCCCAGGGCCAGCGCACCCGCCGCACCGGCGAGCAGCACCGCGAACCCCCGCGTGCCGAGCCGTGCGGCGGGCCCGGCCAGCAGACTCCCCGCCGTGGCACCCGCCCAGACCAGCGACAGCAGCCACGGCACCGCCCGGTCGGACACCCCGGTCTCCCGCACCAGCAGCGGGGCGTACTCGTCGAGGGCGCCCCACACCGCGCCGACGGCCGGGACGAGGAACAGCGCCCGGCGCAACGCCCCCGGCGCGCGCACCACCGCGACGCCGCCCCGCAGGATCACGGCCCAGCCCTCACCCCGGACGCCGGCCTCCCGGTGTTCGGGGAAGCACAGGGCGACGGCGGCCGTGAGCAGGCACCCCAGAACGCTGGCGGCGCCGACACCCGCGTATCCGCCGGCGTCGAGGACCGGCCCGGCGGCGCCCATCGAGGCCATCACGGCCAGCAGCCCGGCGGCGCGGGCCCGGCCCATCACGCGGGCGTACCGGTGGGCCGCGCCGAGCCGGGTCAACTCGTCGTGGACGAGGGCCTCCAGCGCGCCGGAGCCGAGCGCGCCGCGCGTGCCCCACAGGACGAAACCGGCCGCGAACGCCGCGTACGACGGCAGCAGCACCCACAGGGTGAAGCCGACCGCGGTCAGGAGCGGGCCGAGCACCAGCGGCAGGCGGCGCGAGACGGCGTCCGCCCAGGCACCGGAGGGCACCTCCAGCAGTACGCCGGTGAGCGACCACAGGGCGAACAGGGAGGACAACTGCCAGACCGACATGCCGGTGTCGGCGAAGAGCAGCGCGTACACCGGGTAGAGCAGGACGAAGTCGTCCAGGAAGGAGTAGCAGTAGAGCGCGGCGGTGAGCCGCCGTACGCCGGTGGGTCAATGTCGCCAGGTCATGACGGCGATGGTAGTGCGGACCCCGCCCGTCCCGCGAGGCATTTGCTCCGGCGTGCGAGGCACGGGACAGGCGGGCGAGGCGCGGTTCAGGCGGGCGAGGCCCGGCTCAAGCAGGCGACACTCGCCTCAGGCGGGCGAGCCCGAGGAGAAGCGCCGCAGCAGCGGCGACAGCACCAGCACCGACTTGGTGCGCTCCACGAACGGCTCGCCCGCGATCCGCTCCAGCACGCGCTCGAAGTGCCGCATGTCGGAGGCGAAGACCTGCGCGACGGCGTCCGCTTCCCCGGTGACGGTGGAGGCGGCGACGACCTCCTGATAGCGCTCAAGGCCGCGCCGGATGGTCTCCGGGGAGGTGTTGCGGCGGCAGTGGATCTCGACGAACCCCTCGGTCGCCCAGCCGAGCGCGGCGGGGTCGACGCGGACGGTGAAGCCGGTGACGGCTCCGGTGGCGCGCAGCCGGTCCACGCGCCGTTTCACGGCGGGCGCGGAGAGACCCACCTGTTGCCCGATGTCCGCGTAGGAGCGGCGGGCGTCCTCGGCGAGGGCGTGCACGATGCGTTCGTCGAGTTCGTTCAGCACTGCGGGTGGTTCACTTCTCCTAAAGTGGCCGGCCGGGAGCGGCTGACGCCGCTCCCGCAGTAGAACACAACCGGTCCGCGTCAGCTCCAGCTGGCGTGCAGCGGCTTGCCCTCGGCGTACCCGGCGGCGCTCTGGATGCCGACGATGGCCTTCTCGGCGAACTCCTCCAGGGAGGCGGCACCGGCGTAGGTGCAGGAGGAGCGGACACCGGCGATGACGGAGTCGATCAGGTCCTCGACGCCGGGCCGGGCCGGGTCCAGGAACATCCGGGAGGTCGAGATGCCCTCCTCGAACAGCGCCTTGCGGGCCCGGTCGTACGCCGACTCCTCGGAGGTACGGTTGCGCACCGCGCGGGCGGAGGCCATGCCGAAGGACTCCTTGTAGGCGCGGCCGCTCGCGTCGTGCTGGAGGTCGCCCGGGGACTCGTAGGTCCCGGCGAACCAGGAGCCGACCATGACGTTGGACGCACCGGCCGCGAGGGCCATCGCGACGTCGCGGGGGTGGCGGACGCCGCCGTCGGCCCAGACGTGCTTGCCGTACTTCTTCGCCTCGGCGGCGCATTCGAGGACCGCGGAGAACTGGGGGCGGCCGACGCCGGTCATCATGCGCGTGGTGCACATGGCGCCGGGTCCGACACCGACCTTGATGATGTCCGCGCCGGCCTCGATCAGGTCGCGGACGCCCTCGGCGGAGACGATGTTGCCCGCGACGATCGGCACCCGCGGGTCGAGGTCGCGGACCAGCTTGACGGCGCTGATCATCGACTCCTGGTGGCCGTGCGCGGTGTCGATGACGAGGGTGTCCACGCCCGCGTCGAGCAGCTGCTTCGCCTTGCCGGCCACGTCGCCGTTGATACCGACGGCGGCGGCGACGCGCAGCTTGCCGGCCGCGTCGACGGCCGGGGTGTACAGCGTGGCGCGCAGGGCGCTCTTGCGGGTGAGGATGCCGGCCAGGCGGCCGCTCGCGTCGACGGCCGGGGCGTAGCGCCGGTTGGCGGCGTCGAGGGTGTTGAACGCCTCGCGGGGGTCGAGGTCCGCGTCGATCAGCAGGAGGTCCTTGGACATGACCGTCTCCAGCTGCGTGAACCGGTCGACGCCGCGCAGGTCGGCGTCGGTGACCACGCCGACGGGCCGGTTCTCCTCGTCGACGACGACGCCCGCGTTGTGCGCGCGCTTGGGGAGCAGGGAGAGCGCCTCGGCGACCGTCTGGTGCGGGGCGAGCACGATGGGGGTGTCGAGAACGTGGTGGCGGCTCTTGACCCAGGTGACGACGTCGGTGACGACCTCGATCGGGATGTCCTGCGGGATGACCACGAGGCCGCCGCGCCGGGCCACCGTCTCGGCCATGCGGCGGCCGGCGATGGCCGTCATGTTGGCGACGACCAGCGGGATGGTGGTGCCCGTGCCGTCCGGGGAGCGGAGGTCCACGCCCTGCCGCGAGCCGACGGCGGAGCGGCTCGGCACCATGAAGACGTCGTCGTACGTCAGGTCGTACGAGGGCTGGATGTCGTTGAGGAAACGCACGTGCTGCACATCCCGGGATGGTTCAGAGGTGGCCCCCGGACAGGTCAGCCAGGGGGAAAGAGCACGTACTTCATTCTTTCACGACCGGCCGTGACAGCGCTCCGGGCAGAACGTCCAGGCTGTCCGGGAGGCGCCTAGGAGGAACCTCCAAGAGCGGGGCCCCCGGAACGGGAGGTGCCGGGGCCCACCGAGACGTAGAGCCCCGGGCCGCGGTCGGTGGCCTCGGCGAAGACCTCCTCGGCGACCTGCCACTCGTCGGGCCGGGCGTCGGCGTACTCCCGCCAGCCCCCGACCTCCAGGAGCAGCCCCCGGTCCGTCGCCCCCTCGGGCCAGAGGGCGGGGTCGGACAGGACGTCGGCGAGGGCGTCCCAGTTGCGTCCGAACCACTCGGGCAGGCCGAGGTCCCGGGCGAAGCGGTCCATCAGGCCCGCCTTGTCCGTGACCCCGCCCAGGTCCACCCGGACCGTGATCCGGCCCGCCGGGTCCACCGGGTCCACCGCCATGCCGCCCTTCCCTGCCGCCGCCACGCCGTCCTCTCCTGCCTCCGAGGCCGCCACGCCGTCAGACGCCGTCCGGGTCGGTCCGGTTCAGGGCGGACTTCGGGGTGGGTCCGGCCGCCATCAGATAGTCGGCGGCGGAGGTGTCCGTGACCAGGCTGGTCACCAGGCCCGAGCGGAGCACCGCGTCGATGGCCGCCGCCTTGCGCTGCCCGCCCGCGATCGCCACCACCTCGGGGATACGGCGGAGCTGGTCGGCCTTGACGGTGATGCACCGCTCCCCCAGGTCCCGCCCGACCCGGCGCCCGTCGGCGTCGAAGAGGTGCGCGGACATCTCGGCGGCGACACCGAGCGAGGCGTAGTGGCCGCGCTCCTCGTCGCTGAGCATGTCGTGGACCGTGGAGATGCCCGGCTCCCAGGAGCCGATGGAGACACAGGCGACGGTGACCTTGTCGAAGTACTCGAAGGCCCGCGCGATGCCCGTCTGGTGCCGCAGCGCCTCGGCGGTCGCGGCGTCGGGGAGCAGCATCGGCGCGTAGATGGGGTGGGCGTCGCCCCCGGAGACCTGGGCGGCGCGGCGCACCGCCTCCACCGAGCCGCGCTCGGCGGTCCCGGCGTCGTACACGCCGGTGAGCTGCACCACCGTGCAGGGCGGCAGCCGGTCGAGGGCCGCCGCCATGTGGATGGTGGAGCGGCCCCAGGCCAGGCCCAGCACGTCCCCTTCGTTGACCAGCTCGCCGAGCAGGTCGGCCGCCACTTCCCCGAGGTTCTCGGGGTCGGGGGTCTCCTCGGCGTCCGCCGGTGACTCCACGACGACCGCGTTCCTGAGGCCGTAGCGGGCGCGCAGCGCGTCGGAGCGCTCGGCGTCCAGCTCGGCCGGCACCCGGATCTCGATTCGTACGAGGTCCCGTTCGAGAGCGGTCTCCAGGACCCGGGCCACCTTGAAGCGGCTGACGCCGAACTCCTCCGCGATCTGGATCTTGGACTTGCCCTCTAGGTAGAAGCGGCGGGCCATGGCCGCCGCCTGGACCAGCTCAGCGGGTCCCATCCGCATGGCTGCGCGGCCCGCCGACATACCCGACACGGCGATCTCCTCACTGCTGTTCACACTCTGGATTCGCCGTTCATCCTTGCAGATTCGGCGCACTTGATCAGCCCTGACGGGAGCCGTTCACGTTCTCGTTCTTCAGTGGTCGCACGCCCAGGAGGACTTGGCCGTCACCGCCTCCGCCTGGTTGCGCAGTGCACGGACCGCCTCGGCCGGGTCCTCGGCCCCGTAGACCGCCGAGCCCGCGACGAAGACGTCGGCGCCCGCCTCCGCGCACCGCTCGATCGTCTTCGCGGAGACCCCGCCGTCCACCTGCAACCACAGTTCCAGGCCGTGCTTGGCGATCAGCTCCCGGGTACGCCGGATCTTCGGCAGCATGATGTCGAGGAACGCCTGCCCGCCGAAGCCCGGCTCAACCGTCATGATCAGCAGCATGTCCAGCTCGGGCAGCAGATCCTCGTAGGGCTCGATCGGGGTGGCGGGCTTGAGCGCCATGGAGGCGCGGGCGCCCTTGGCCCGGATCTCGCGGGCGAGACGCACCGGAGCGGCGGCGGCCTCGGCGTGGAAGGTGACGGAACCGGCCCCCGCCTCGACGTACTGCGGCGCCCACCGATCGGGCGCCTCGATCATCAGATGGCAGTCCAGGGGGGTGTCCGTCGCCCGCGCCAGGGACTCTACGACCGGCACTCCGAGGGTCAGGTTCGGGACGAAATGGTTGTCCATGACGTCGACGTGGAGCCAGTCGGCTCCCTGTACCGCCTTCGCCTCGTCCGCGAGGCGGGCGAAGTCGGCGGACAGGATGCTGGGGTTGATCTGCGCGGCCATGGTCCAAGCCTGCCATGCCCGCGCCCGTGCGGTCCCTCCGGTACGGACCTGATCCCGTCGCCGGGTCCTTCCGGTACGGACCTGATCCCGTCGCCGGGTGTTCCGTGCGGTCCCCGCGTGCCATGCTGGGCGGCTCAGCGCGGCTGCGGGGGTGGCCATGACGGGGACACGTGGCATCGGGCGTCTGGTGTGCGGACGCCGGTCGAAGTGGCTGGTGCTCGCGCTGTGGGTGGTGGTGCTGCTGGTGACGGCGCCCCTCGCGCAGAAGCTCACCGACGCCCAGGACAACGACGCGGCGGCCTGGCTGCCGGGTTCGGCGGAGTCGACGAGGGTGCTGGCGGTCTCCGAGGAGTTCCGGCCGGAGCAGATCCCGGCGGTCGTGGTGTACGCGCGCGAAGGCGGTCTGACGGCCCGGGACCGGGTGGCGATCCGCCAGGACGTGCGGGAGCTGCGGAAGCTGCGCGACCACGGCGTCCGCGGCGCCGAGACCCGGGGCCCGGTATTCGACCGTGAGACGCGTCCCCGAGCGGCGCAGATCTACGTCCCCATCACGATGGACGCGGAGGGCTGGGAGCGGATCGCGCCGGCGGTCAACTCGGTCCGGGACGAGGTGGGCGACGGCGGCGACGGGCTCGCCGTGCACATCACAGGACCCGGCGGGACGTCGGCGGACTTCTCGGAGGCGTTCGAGGGGATCGACTCGACGCTGCTGCTGTCGGCGATGGGCGTGGTCGTGGTCATGCTGCTGATCACGTACCGCAGCCCGACCCTGCTGCTCGTCCCGCTGCTCGCCGTGGTCGGCGCCCTGTTCACCGCGCAGGCGCTGATCTATCTGCTGGCCGAGCACGCGGGGCTGACGGTCAACGGCCAGAGCGCCGGCATCCTCACCGTCCTGGTGTTCGGCGCCGGGACGGACTACGCGCTGCTGCTGGTCGCCCGCTACCGCGAGGAGCTGCGCCGGCACGGTGACCGGCACGAGGCGATGGAGATGGCGCTGCACCGGGCGGGCCCGGCGGTGCTCGCCTCGGGCGCCACGGTCGTACTGAGCATGCTGGTGCTGCTGGCCGCCGAGATGAACTCCACCCGGGGGCTCGGCCCGGTGGCGGCGATCGGCGTCGGGGTGGCGCTGCTGGCCATGTTGACGCTTTTCCCGGCGCTGCTGGTGATCTGCGGACGGTGGATCTTCTGGCCGGCGGTCCCGCACGAGGGCACGCCGGACCCGACCGAACGCGGGGTCTGGGCGCGCGCGGGACGCCGTATCTCCCACCGTCCGCGCCTGGTGTGGGCGGCGACGGTGGCCGCGCTCGCGCTGTGCTCGCTGGGGCTGATCCAGCTCCGCGCGGAGGGCATCGGCAACGCCGACTCCTTCACCGGCAGGCCCGACTCGATCGTCGGGCAGGAGGTCTCCGCGCGGTACTTCCCCGCGGGCAGCGGCGATCCGCTCGTGGTGGTCAGCGACCGGGAGCAGGCCGAGGAGGTGGGCCGCGCGGTGGCCGCGACGCCGGGCGTCGTGCCCGAGTCGCTGGGCCTGCCGCCGGGGACCAAGCCGCTGCACGAGGGCATGGTGCTGTTCGAGGCCACGATGACCGACCCCGCGGACAGCGAGGCCGCGAAGCGGACGGTGGAGCGGGTCAGGGACGCCGCGCACGCGGTGCCGGAGGCGGACGCGCGGGTGGGCGGCGGTACGGCGGCACTCCTCGACATGGACGAGGCGACCACCCGCGACAACGTAGTGATCATCCCGCTGGTGCTGGCGGTCGTCCTGCTCATCCTCTGCGCCCTGCTGCGCGCCCTGCTCGCGCCGCTGCTGCTGATCGGGACGGTGATCCTGTCCTTCGCGGCGGCGCTCGGCCTGAGCGCGCTCGCGTTCCGGCACGTCTTCGACTACGCGGGCGAGACGACGGACTTCCCGCTGTTCGTCTTCGTGTTCCTGGTGGCGCTGGGCATCGACTACAACATCTTCCTGACCACCCGCGTCCGCGAGGAGGCCGCCCGCCAGGGCACCCGGCCGGGCGTGATCACCGCGCTGGCGGCGACGGGCGCGGTCATCACCTCCGCGGGCCTGGTCCTGGCCGGCACCTTCGCGGCCCTCGGCACGCTCCCGATGGTCGCCTTCGCGGAAATCGGCTTCGCGGTCGCCCTGGGCGTCCTCCTGGACACGTTCGTCGTACGGTCGGTCCTGGTCACGTCCCTGTTCCTGGACGCGGGCGGCAAGGTGTGGTGGCCACACCGGCCACCACCGGAGCCGACCGTCGGGGCGGGAGGGCCGGCTGTCGGAGCGGGAGGCCCGACCGTCGGGGCGGGGGTCACGGGGGAGCCCGGTGCCGGGGCCGCGCGGAAACCCACCGTGGGCGCTGCGGCCGACCCCGACGCCCCGCGTATCCCTGACGCCCCGCGCGCCCCTGACGTCCCGAGCGACCCGGGCAGCGCAGGCAGCACGGCCAGCGCAGGCGACGCAAGCAGCGCGGACCACGCAGGCGGCGCAGGCGACGCAAGCAGCGCTGGCAGCGCAGGCAGCGCGGCCAGCGCGGACGACCCACCCGGCGCGGACGCCCCGCCCGACCCGCCCGGCGCGCCCGACACGGCTGACCCGGGCGACCCGGGCGACCCGGGCGACCCGGGGCGCCCAGGGCTCAACCGGTCCGGCGAATGAGCGCCAAGTACATCGCGTCGGTCCCGTGTACGTGCGGCCAGAGCTGGATGTCCGGCCCGTCCCCGAGGTCGGGGACGCCGGGCAGCAGCGGGCGGGCGTCGATCAGGTCGGTGTCCGGCATCTGCTTGAGCACGTCGGCTACGACGGCCCGGGTCTCGGCCAGGTGCGGCGAGCAGGTCGCGTAGCCGACGACGCCACCGACCCGTACGGCCTCCAGCGCACCGCGCAGCAGCCCGCGCTGGAGCGGTGCGAAGTTCTCCAGGTCCTCGGGCCGGCGCCGCCACCGCGCCTCGGGCCGGCGGCGCAGCGCGCCCAGCCCGGTGCACGGCACGTCGACCAGCACCCGGTCGAAGGCGCCGGGCCGCCACGCGGGCTGCGTCCCGTCGGCGGCGATCACCTGGTACGGCCCCGGGTTGCCCGCCAGCGCCTTGGCCACGAGCCCCGCGCGGTGCGGCTGCTTCTCGGAGGCCAGCAGGAAGGCGCCCCGCTCGGCGGCGAGCGCCCCGAGCAGCGCGGCCTTGCCGCCGGGCCCGGCGCACCCGTCCAGCCAGCGCCGGTCGGTCCCCTCCAGCGGCGCGTCGGCCAGCGCCAGCGCGACCAGTTGGCTGCCCTCGTCCTGCACCCCGGCACGACCCTCCCGCACGGCCTCGACGGCCCCGGGTTCGCCGCCCTCGGCCAGCCGCACGGCATACGGCGACCAGCGCCCCGCCACGGCGGCCTCCTCGCCGAGCAGCTCGTCGGGCGTGGACCGCCCCGGCCGGGCGACCAGCGTCACCTCGGGCCGCTCGTTGTCGGCGGCGAGCAGTTCCTCGATGCCGGCCCGGCCGCCGCCGAGGGAGTCCCACAGCGCGGAGACGACCCAGCGGGGGTGCGAGTGGACCACGGCGAGGTGGTCCTCGGGGTCCTCGTCGTACGGCGGCGCGACCTTCTCGACCCAGCCGGCGAGATCGTCGCGCGCGACCTTCCGCAGCACGGCGTTGACGAACTTGGCCCGTCCGTCGCCGAGGACGACCCGCGCGAGTTCCACGGAGGCGGACACGGCGGCGTGGCTGGGGATGCGGGTGCCCAGCAACTGGTGGACGCCGAGGCTGAGCACGTCCAGTACGGGCGGATCGACCTCGCGCAGCGGCCGGTCGACACACGCGGCGATCACCGCGTCGTACGTCCCCTGCCGCCGCAGCGTGCCGTACACAAGCTCGGTGGCGAGGGCCGCGTCCCGCGCGTCGAAGCCCTCCGTCGTCTCGCGCGCCTTGCGCAGCAGCGGCGGCAGGACGAGGTTGGCGTAGGCGTCCCGCTCGTCCACGGCCCGCAGCGCCTCGAAGGCGAGGATGCGGACGGGGTCCTTCTGGGGCCGCCGGTAGGGCTTGCCCGGCTTGTGCGGACGGCGAGGCTGCTCAGTCACGAAAAGGTGCTCCGGAATCCAGGGGGACGTGCGCCCACCAGCCTACGTCGGTGCCCGCGCCGCCCGACTCCCCGGTGGATCAGCCGCCGACCGCCCGGCTCCCCGGTGGATCAGGCGCCGAGCCGCTCCCCGTCGGCGATGCGCACCCCGCGCGCCCAGTCCGCCGCGGCCATCGGCTTCTTGCCCTGGGCCTGCACCCAGAGCAGCTCGACGGCGTGCGAACCGGTGCCGACGTACAGGTTCTTCTTCCCGGCGGAGATCTGCCCGGGGGCGAGGTCCGTGCGGTCGGGCGCGGGTACGGCCTGCACCAGCTTGAGCCGCTCGCCCCGGAAGGTGGTCCACGCGCCGGGCGCGGGGGTGCAGCCTCGGACGACCCGGTCCACCCGCAGCGCGGGCGCGGCCCAGTCGATCCGGGCGTCCTCGACGGTGATCTTGGGGGCGAGGGTGACGCCGTCGGCGGGCTGCGGTACGGCCTTCAGCGTGCCGTCCTCGATGCCGTCCATGGTCGCGGCGAGCAGCCCGGACCCGGCGAACGCGAGCCGGGTCAGCAGGTCGCCGCTGGTGTCGGTGGGCCGGACGGTCTCGGTGACGGTGCCGTAGACGGGCCCGGAGTCGAGTCCCTCCTCGATGAGGAAGGTGGAGGCGCCCGTGATCTCGTCCCCCGCCATCACGGCGTGCTGCACGGGTGCCGCGCCCCGCCAGGCGGGCAGCAGCGAGAAGTGCAGGTTGACCCAGCCGTGGGCGGGCACGTCGAGGGCGACGCGGGGCAGCAGGGCGCCGTAGGCGACGACGGGGCAGCAGTCCGGGGCGATCTCCCGCAGCCGCTCCAGGAACTCGGGGTCGCGCGGCTTGCCGGGCTTCAGCACCTCGATGCCCGCCTCCTCGGCCCGCTCGGCCACGGGCGAGGCCACGAGCCGGCGTCCGCGTCCGGCCGGGGCGTCGGGCCGTGTGACGACGGCGGCGACCTCGTGCCGCTCGGAGGCGATCAGGGCGTCCAGGGCGGGAACGGCGACCTCGGGGGTACCGGCGAAGACCAGCTTCATGAGTGGGACGGGCCTCTCGGGCGGGGGCGGTTGCGGGCAGCGCACCAGTCTACGAGCCACGCTCCCGGGCGCCGTCGACGGCGCCCGGCCGCCGAAGGCCGAGGGGGCGCACAGAAGACCAACCCACGCCCCACCCCGTGACCCGCGGACCGCTCCGGCGTTGTCAAGGAAGAGTTGACCACAACGGACCGCCACGCGGCCCGTTCCCTTTCAACGCCGGTTCGAGAGGCTTGTTCATGGCCGACCACGCAACTCACGACGCCCAGGCTCGGGCCAGCCTGCACCTTCTGGTACGGGACATCGAGCGGGTCCGCCGGCAGGTGGACGCGCTGCGCACGCTCACCGCCCAGCTGGGCAACGTCTACCGCCCGCGCCGCTCGGGCCCCTCCACGGGCTTCGTCGTCTACGGGCGCGCCCCCGCGCCGACGGTCCGTCTCGCCCAGGAGTTGCGGGACAGTGTCGAGACCCTGGTCACGGCCGCCGTGGACTTCGACCGGTCGCTCGGCTTCTCGTGGGACGCGGTGGGTTCGGCGCTCGGGGTCACCAAGCAGGCGGTGCACCGCCGGTACGGCGCCCGCCGTGCCGCCACCCAGGGAGCCCCGGCCGAGCCCGACCACGTCGAGGAGACGCCGGGCTCCCGCACGGTGAACGTGGGCGCGGGCATCTCCCCGGTCCCCACGGTCCCCGCGGCGCGCTCGATGCCGACCCAGCCGACGGCGGGCAGCCCCGCACTGGAGCCGAGGCCGACGGCCTTCCCCGGTCCACGCAACGGCTGAACGGACGTACCCGCACTGCCCTCCCGCGCCCGGCGGAGAGGGCAGTCGGCGTTCAGGGAGGGCGACTCCCCCGGGTCACCACCGCGTCACCCGATGTCCGGCGGATCGACCCGCACCCGCACGGCGGGGCCGCCGCCCCCGCCGCCCCCACGCGCCATCCGCGCCGCCTGCGCGGTCTTCAGCGCGGCGGTCAGGGCCGCCCCGCGCCCCGGCGGCACCCGTACCAGCGCCCGCTCCCACTGCTCACCGGGCGGCGGATCGCCCGGCCGCCGGGCCCGCCCCGGCGCGGTGACGGGCATCGGCACCGGCCCCAGTACCTCCGCCTCGGGCGGCAGTTCCACCGCGCCGAGGAACTCGGCCACCGCCTCCCCCGGCCCGGCGACGGCCGCCATCCGGGACACCGGCGGGAAACCCAGCTCGGCCCGCTCCCCCAGCTCACGCACGGCGTGCCCGACGGGGTCCCAGCGCACCAGCGCCTGCACGGGCCGCAGCGTCGGCTCGGCGACGACGACCACCGCGCCCCCGGCGCTCTGCGGCCGCACCAGGGCCGCCGCCCCGATCCAGCGCCGCAGCGCCTCCTCCCCGGCCCGCAGGTCGGGCCGGCCGAGCATGGCCCAGCCGTCGAGCAGCAGCGCGGCCGCGTAGCCGCCCTCGGCGACGGGCTCGGCGCCCGGGGTGCTGACGACGAGCGCGGGCGTCCCGGGCACCGTGTCCAGTACGTGCTCCCGTCCCGAGGTCCGCACCGGGACGGCGGGGAAGGCCCGGCCCAGTTCCTCGGCGGTGCGCCGGGCCCCGACGACCTGCGCACGCAGCCGGAACGACCCGCACTCCGGGCAGTGCCAACCGCTCTCCTCACGCCCGCACCAGCCGCAGGCGAGCACGCCGGTGGCCTCCCGGGCCTGGAGCGGACCGGCGCAGTGCCGGCAGCGGGCGGGTTCGCGGCACCGCTGGCAGGACAGCCGGGGCACGTACCCGCGCCGGGGCACCTGCACCAGGACGGGCCCCTCCCGCAACGCGTCCCGGGCCAGCTGCCAGGCGACGGAGGGCAGCCGCGCGGCCCGCGCCGCCTCGTCCCGCGCCAGGTCCCGGTCGCCGACGGTACGCACCAGCGGAGCCGTCCGCCGCACCTCGTCGCGGGGGGCGGCGAGCGCGCCGGCCCAGCCGGTGCGGACGAGCTGCGCGGCCTCCACGGTGCAGTTCCAGCCGCCCGCCAGGAAGGCGCAGTTGTCCCGCGAGGCCCGTAGTTCGAGCACCTCCCGCACGTGCGGGAAGGGCGCGTGGTCGTCGCTGTGGTGGGCGTCCCCGTCGTCCCAGACGACGACGAGCCCGAGGTCGCGGACCGGGGCGAACATGGCGGCCCGGGTCCCCACGACCGCCCGCACGGCGCCGCGCCGCACGGCGAGCCACTCCGAGTACCGCCGCTGCTGTCCGGCGTCCGCCGTCAGCAGCGCGTGCTGTCCGGGCCCCAGCTCCTCGGCGAGCGCCTGGTCGACCCGGGCGGCGAGCCGCACGGTGGGTACGACGACGAGGGCGCCGCGTCCCGAGGCGAGCACCGCCCGCACCGCGCGCGCGATCTCCCCGGCCCACTCGGGGCCCGGCAGCGCGGTCCACACGGCGCGCGGGGCGCCGCCGGAGGCGAGCGCGTCGAGGAACCGCGGTCCCCGCTCGTACCGCGTCCACGACCCGGGCTCGGGCGGTCCTGGCGGCGGGGGCGCTGCGGGGAAGGTCCGCGCCTCGGCCTTTCCGTGCCGAGGCGGGACGGCCAGCTGGAGCACGTCGGCGAGGCTGCCCGCGTACCGGTCGGCGACGGCCCGGGTCAGGGCGAGCAGCTCGGGGTCGAGCACCGGCTCGGGCGAGACCACCTGTGCCAGGGCGGCCAGCGGCCCCTGGTAGTCGGCCTCGGCGACCCGCTCGACGAGGAAGCCGTCGATGAGCCCGCCGCCCTCGCGCCGCCCGTCCCGTACGTTCCTCGTCCCGGCCCCGAACCGCACCCGCACCCGCACCCCCGGCTGCGCGTCGGCGTCCAGCTCCTCGGGGACGGCGTAGTCGAAGTACCGGTCGAGGTGGAGCACGCCCTTGTCGACCAGCACCCGCGCGACCGGCAGCTCCTTGGCGAGCGCGGCGCCACGCCAGGTCCGCGGCTTGGCCCGCGGCACCTCGGCCTTGCGCACACTCTCCCGGATCAGCGCGAGCTGCTCATGCGAAGCCCCGTCCCCGCCCCCGCCCACCTGCTCGTTCTCGCTGCTCACAACGGCATTCTCGCAAAGGCCACTGACAGTCCGCGGCGGGCGGCGCCCGGTCCGTGACGCACCGAGGCCCGGCACCCCCTCAAGGGGGCACCGGGCCTCGTGAGCGTCAGACGCCGCCGGGCTACAGACCCGCCGCCTCCCGCAGGGCCTCCACGCGGTCCGTGCGCTCCCAGGTGAAGTCGGGGAGCTCGCGGCCGAAGTGGCCGTACGCCGCCGTCTGGGCGTAGATCGGGCGGAGCAGGTCGAGGTCGCGGATGATGGCGGCCGGGCGGAGGTCGAAGACCTCGTCGATCGCCTTCTCGATCTTCTCGGCGTCGACCTTCGCCGTGCCGAAGGTCTCCACGAAGAGACCGACCGGCTCGGCCTTGCCGATGGCGTAGGCGACCTGGACCTCGCAGCGCGAGGCGAGGCCCGCAGCGACGACGTTCTTCGCGACCCAGCGCATCGCGTACGCGGCGGAGCGGTCGACCTTGGACGGGTCCTTGCCGGAGAAGGCGCCGCCGCCGTGGCGGGCCATGCCGCCGTACGTGTCGATGATGATCTTGCGGCCGGTCAGGCCGGCGTCACCCATCGGGCCGCCGACCTCGAAGCGGCCGGTGGGGTTGACGAGCAGGCGGTAGTTCTCGGTGTCGAGCTTGATGCCCTCGTCGAGCAGCGCCTTCAGCTCCGGCTCCACGACGAACTCGCGGATGTCGGGGGCGAGGAGGGAGTCCAGGTCGATGTCGGACGCGTGCTGCGAGGAGACGACGACCGTGTCGAGGCGGACGGCCTTGTCGCCGTCGTACTCGATGGTCACCTGCGTCTTGCCGTCGGGGCGCAGGTAGGGGATCGTGCCGTTCTTGCGGACGTCCGACAGGCGCTTCGACAGGCGGTGGGCCAGGAAGACCGGCAGCGGCATGAGGGTCGGCGTCTCGTCGGAGGCGTAGCCGAACATCAGGCCCTGGTCGCCGGCGCCCTGCCGGTCGAGTTCGTCGTCATCGCCCTCGACACGGTTCTCGTACGCCGTGTCGACGCCCTGCGCGATGTCCGGGGACTGTGCCCCGATCGACACCGAGACGCCGCAGGAGGCCCCGTCGAAGCCCTTCTTGGAGGAGTCGTAACCGATCTCCAGGATCTTGCCGCGGACCAGCGTCGCGATGTCGGCGTAGGTCTTGGTGGTGACCTCGCCGGCCACGTGGACCAGACCGGTGGTGATCAGCGTTTCGACGGCGACCCGGGACGTCGGGTCCTCGCGCAGAAGCGCGTCGAGAATGGTGTCGCTGATCTGGTCAGCGATCTTGTCGGGGTGGCCCTCGGTCACGGACTCCGAGGTGAACAGGCGACGGGACACAACGCTCCCTGTGGTTGCAGCGGCTGCTGGCTGATCATGGTCGGACGTCGCGGGGAGCTGCACCCGGCGGCGTCCGGTAACAGCTTATCGGTCACCCTCGGCCAGGGCCCCACCCGTCTCGCCTCTCGGGAAGCCTGTGACCTGCGGCACCCGCATTCTGCCCAATGACCTGCGTCCTTGGCCAGGGTCGCCACGCACGAATGTACGAGGTTCAGAGGTGCCGTCGAAGGAAGCCGGTCCTCAGCCGAGCCGGCCCGCCACGAGGTCCCACACGGTGTCCGCGAGGGCCTCCTTCGGACCGTAGGGAACGGGGGTCTCGCTGCCGTCGGCGCCCAGCACGACGGCCTCGTTCTCCTCGGCGCCGAACGTCTTGCGCTCCCCCACCTCGTTCACCACGAGGAGGTCGCAGCCCTTCCGCTTCAGCTTGGCGCGGCCGTTGGCCAGGACGTCGTCCGTCTCGGCCGCGAAGCCGACGATCACCTGTCCGGGGCGGGCACGGCCGGCGGAGATCTCCGCGAGGACGTCGGGGTTGCGCACCAGCGCGAGGGGTTCCGGTTCCTGCCCGTCCTTCTTCTTGATCTTCCCGGTGGCGTAGGCCGCGGGCCGGAAGTCGGCGACGGCCGCCGCCATCACCACCGCGTCGGCGCCGGGCAGCGCCGCCAGCACCGCCTCGCGCAGTTCCAGGGCCGTGCCGACGGCGATCACGTCGACGCCCGCCGGGGCGGGCAGCGACGCGTTGGCCGAGACGAGCGTCACCCGGGCACCCCGCGCGGCGGCCGTACGGGCGAGGGCGTAGCCCTGCTTGCCGGAGGAGCGGTTGCCGAGGAAGCGGACCGGGTCGAGGGGTTCGCGGGTGCCGCCGGCGCTGACGACGACGTGGCGCCCGGCGAGGTCGTAAGCGGCGGTGCCGCGGGCGAGGAGCCGGCGGCACGCCTCGTAGATCCCGGCCGGGTCGGGGAAGCGGCCCTTGCCGGTGTCGGCGCCGGTGAGGCGGCCGACGGCCGGTTCGATGACGACGGCGCCGCGGCGGCGCAGCGTCGCGACGTTCTCCTGGGTGGCCGGGTGCTCCCACATCTCCGTGTGCATGGCGGGGGCGAAGACGACGGGGCAGCGCGCGGTGAGCAGCGTGTTGGTGAGGAGGTCGTCGGCGAGGCCGTGGGCGGCCTTGGCGAGCAGGTCGGCGGTGGCGGGCGCGACGACGACCAGGTCGGCGTGCTGGCCGATGCGGACGTGCGGCACCTCGTGGACGTCCTCCCACACCTCGGTGGAGACGGGGTGGCCGGAGAGGGCGGACCAGGTGGCCGCGCCGACGAAGTGCAGCGCCGAGTCCGTGGGGACCACCCGGACGTCGTGTCCCGACTCCGTGAACCTGCGCAGCAGCTCACAGGCCTTGTACGCGGCGATGCCGCCGCTCACTCCGAGAACGACCCTGGGCCTGTCCACCGTGTCTGCCTCCCACCTCAAGGAAAACCCTGTTGTCCGTGTGCTCCCATGACACACCACAGGCCCGGCGGTCGCGCCGCCGGGCCTGTGTGTGGTGCGAAGAAGAGGGTTACTGCGCCGGGCCTTCGACGGCCTCGGAGGTCAGCAGACCCGCGTTGATCTCGCGGAGCGCGATCGAGAGCGGCTTCTCGTGGACATGCGTGTCGACCAGGGGACCGACGTACTCGAGGAGGCCCTCGCCGAGCTGCGAGTAGTACGCGTTGATCTGGCGGGCCCGCTTGGCCGCGTAGATCACGAGGCTGTACTTCGAGTCCGTGGCCTCGAGGAGCTCGTCGATCGGCGGGTTGATGATGCCCTCGGGCGTGGAGATGGAAGAGGACACGCTCTACCTTCCGATGGGTGGGAAAGATGTGGTCGGGATGACCGGCGCCGGACGACCGGCGACGATCACACGACGTCCATCAAGGCTAGCAGCTCGCTCGCCACGTCCTCGACGGAGGTGTTGACCAGGGTGGTGTCGAACTCCGGCTCGGCCGCCAGCTCGACCTTGGCCGCTCCGAGGCGACGCTCGATCACCTCGGGCGGTTCGGTGCCGCGGCCGGTCAGCCGGCGCACCAGCTCCTCCCACGAGGGCGGGGCCAGGAACACCAGCTGGGCCTCCGGCATGGAGTCGCGGACCTGCCGGGCGCCCTGGAGATCGATCTCCAGCAGCACCGGCTCACCCTTGTCCAGCCGCTCCAGCACGGCCGCGCGCGGCGTGCCGTAGCGGTTGCCCGCGAACTCGGCCCACTCCAGGAGTTCCCCGTTGGCGATCAGCTTGTCCATCTCCTCGTCGGTGACGAAGAAGTAATGGACGCCGTGCTGCTCGCCGGGGCGCGGCTTGCGGGTCGTCGCCGACACCGAGAGCCACACCTCGGGGTGGGCCTTGCGCATGTGAGCGACGACCGTGCTCTTGCCGACCCCCGAGGGGCCGGAGAGCACGGTCAGCCGCGGACGTACGTCCGGGGGCTCGGGGGTCGTCCCCCGGAATGTTGCAGCCATGCAGCGATTATTCCAGCAATACCGGAGTGGTCCGGACTCAGCTGCCGGTGCTGCCGAACTCGCGCTCCAGGGATGCGATCTGGTTGGAGCCGAGGCCACGCACACGACGGCTCTCGGAGATACCGAGCCGCTCCATGATCTGCTTGGCGCGGACCTTGCCCACGCCCGGCAGGGATTCGAGGAGGGCGGAGACCTTCATCTTGCCGATGACGTCGTTCTCCTGGCCCTGCTTGATGACCTCGTGCAGGGAGGCGCCGGAGTGCTTGAGTCGATTCTTGACCTCGGCCCGCTCCCGGCGAGCCGCGGCGGCCTTTTCGAGC
>NZ_JAVRHI010000121.1:0-16397 GCF_034105845.1 Streptomyces sp. CRN 30
GCCAGCTCCACGTGGAGCGCCGGGGCGCCCCGCCGCCGCGCCGACCCGTCCATGACATCGTCGTGCACCAGGGCGCACGCCTGGAGCAGTTCGAGCGCCGCGCCCGTGCGCAGGACGGCGGTGGCGTCCCCCGAGCCGCCCGCCGCCCGCCAGCCGCAGCAGGCGAACGCCGTACGCAGCCGCCGGCCGCCGCGCCTGACCAGCAGGGCCAGCCGTTCGGCCACGTCCCGGGCGTGGACGGGATCGACGGTACGGGCATGACGCAGCCGCGCGTCGAGGACCCGTTCCAGGACGGCTTCGACCGCCCGGGGGGCGTCGGCGGCGGTGAGCGCCTCGTCGACGCCCCCGGGCGGTGCGGCCACCGCCTGCGGTGGTCCAGGCATACGCGACCCCTTCTTCCCTGTCGTTCTGCGTCGTTCCGCATCGTTTCGCATCGTTCCGCACCGGTCTGCTTCCGATGGCCCGTGCGACAGTCTTTCGGCGACCGGCGCCGCCGCGGATGCGCCCCGCCGGAGCGGGTGTCACGTCCACGCGGTGTCGCGTCCGCGCGGATTTCGCGTCCGCGCGGCTGTCACGGCGGCGCGTCGCCCCGGGCCCGCTCCTGCTTCCGTACGTCGTCCAGGTCCGCCAGCCGGTCCAGCTGCCGCACCGGACGGGCGACGCGCTGGTTCCCCGCCAGCCGCTCCCGGTGCCGGTCGAGGAAGGCCCAGTACCCCGCCGTGTAGGGACACGCGCGGTCCCCGGTCCGGTCGCCGGGCCGGTAGTCGCAGCCGCCGCACAGATCGCTCATGCGGTGCACATAGGCGCCGCCCGACGTGTACGGCTTGGTCGTCATCCGGCCGCCGTCGGCGTACTGGGACATGCCGACGACGTTCGGGACCATCACCCAGTCGTAGCCGTCGACGAAGCAGCGGTGGAACCAGTCGGTCACCGCGGCGGGGTCCCAGCCCCGCTGGAGCGCGTGGCTGCCGAGCACCATCAGCCGCGGGATGTGATGGGTCCACCCGGTGTCGCGCACCTGGGCCAGCACGGTGCGCAGACAGTTGGCCCGGACGGCGTCCGCGTCCAGCTCGGTCCACCACTCGGGCAGCGCGGCGGTGTGTCGCAGCTCGTTGAAGCGCCGGTACTCCTCGCCGAAGTACCAGTACAGCTGCCAGACGTACTCCCGCCAGCCCGCGATCTGCCGGACGAAGCCCTCCACGCTGTTCAGCGGCGCCCGGCCCGCGCGCCACGCCGCCTCCGCCCGCTCGACGCACTCGGCGGGGTCGAGCAGGCCGAGGTTGAGGGAGGAGGAGAGCAGGCTGTGGCTCATGACCGGATCGGCGGCGAGCATGGCGTCCTCGTACGGGCCGAACGTGGCGAGCCGGTGCTCCACGAAGCGCCGCAGGGCGCGCAGCGCCTCCGCGCGGGTCGCGGGGAACCGGCGGGGCCCGTCCCGGCCGACGAAGCGGACGTCACCCTCCCGCTCCCAGCGGTCGAGGTCGCGGCGGACCTCGTCGTCGATCTCGTCCTCGCGCGGCCGGTACGGCGCCTTCACCTCCAGCGTGGGGTCGTGCGGCGGCGGTTCCCGGTTGTCGTGGTCCAGGTTCCAGTGGTCCCCGGCGGGCGCGTCGCCGTCCATGAGCAGGCCGTGTTCGCGGCGCACCCAGTGGTAGAAGTCCTCCTGCCGCAGCCGCTTCCCGCCGTGGCCGTCCGCCCACCGCGCGAACCGGGCCGTCGGCACCAGGAAGCCCCGCGCGGCGCCCACCGTCACGCCGGGCAGGGCACGCACCAGCCGCAGCGCCGCGTACGAGGTGGGGTGGCGCACGGTGACCGGACGCCCGCCCGCGGCGCGCTCCAGCCCCTCGCGGTAGGTGTCGGCGCGGACGTAGGTGACCCGGTCGCCGAGTTCGGCCGCCCGGTGGCGCATCGCGGACAGCACCAGGTGCGCCTTGGCCCGGTGGAAGCGGCGGCGCCGGAACACGGCACGGGACTCGATCATGAGCAGGGGTGTGTCGCGGCCGGGCCCGCCCTCGTCCGGTCCGAGGAAATGAGGCCCGAGCTGGTCACCGAAGAGCCAGTGCACGGTGCACGCCTCCCGTTCTCCCACCCGCACAGATCATGACCCGCCCGGCACGCCTCCGCCCGTCGCACACGCCCCGGCCGGGCACCCGGGCGCGGCCGAAAAGCGCGTACGGCCGACGCGGCGAGGTTTGACGTCGGCCGAGCGGTGCACACGTCGAAGTCAGCAACCGTCCCCACTACTCCGGCAGGTGAGGCCGCATGGGCGCACTGAGCGCTCTCGAACAAGCACTGGAGAGCCGCTGGGGAGCGATGTGGGCACGGGTCTTCGACAAGGAGCCCGTCGAACTCCTCGACGCGCTGCGCACCGAGTGCGACAGCAACGCCGTCGTCTGCTCCGAGGGCCGTGTCCTGGTCCCCAACGCCTACGACATCGCCCTCGCCGACGAGGTCCACGACGAGCTGGACCGCCGCGGCGGTCGGGTCGGGCAGGCCATCACCGACAGCCTGGTCCGGCACGCCGAGCGCCACGGCTACGAGTGGGCGGGCCCGCTGGCGGTGCACATCGCCAAGGCCCGGGACCTGCCCAACGGCCGCTACAGCGTGACCAGCCGCGTCATGCCGCACGTGAGCGTGAAGGCGTTCCCGCACGCGGCGGGCTGACCGCGTTCGACCAGCCCGCCCGTGACCGTCGGTATCCGTCACTCGTCGGTACCCGTCACCGCCGGTACACCGTGATCGAGTGGCCCACGTCGTCCACCGGACGGCTGCCGTCGAGCAGCCGGGCCAGCCGGCCCCGCGCCTTCGCCGCCGCCGAGTCCGACACGACCAGCAGCCCCCGCACCCGGCGGACGGGCACCGCGCGCGGGTCCGCCGCCTCGATCCCGTAGAACGACGGCACCCCGCTGCCCTTGTACACCAGCCACACCCGCTCGCCCGGGTACCGCGTCCGCAGCCGCTCCGCGAGCCGGCCCAGATCCTGCCCCCAGTCCACGTTGGAGTCGTGCAGCACCAGCCGGGTGCGGGCCGGGCCGCCGAACGCCTCGTTGGAGTACGGCAGGTAGTACGGGAAGGCGCGCAGCGAACTCACCGCGACGAACGCCGCCAGCACCCCCGCCGCCGCACGCGTCCAGCGCGTCCGCACGGCCACGACGCACCCCGCCGCCACCGACAGGAACATCGGCAGGAACACCGCGTAGCGGGTGCCGAGGTTGCGCGCGCCCGGCAGCGCCGCGGCCAGCAGCACGGCGGCGGGCAGCAGCAGGTACGGTGCGGCGGGCCGCAGCCGCCGCACCGACAGCACGGCGACGCAGCCCGCCGCCCACAGGGCGAGCATCCCCAGCGGCGTCTTCACCAGCAGCGCCACCGGAAGGTAGTACCAGAGCGGCGTGGCGCGCACCCGGCCGAACAGGTACGTCTCCCAGGGCCGGTACTCCAGCGCGAACTGCGTCCGCATCCCGTCCCGGTACGCCTCCGGGAACGGCAGCAGCCCGGCCGCCGCCCCCCGCCTGCCGCGCACCTCGGGCACCGGCCGCACCGGCTCCCACCGCAGCCGCGGGTCGACCGCCAGGTACACCGCCCACACCACGGCGACCGCGACCACCGCCACCACGGCCGTCACGGCCACCGCCCGCAGCACCCGCGACCGGCGGTCCCGTGCGACAAAGCCCCGCCACGCCGACCAGCCGGCCAGCAGCAGTACCGGTGGCACCGCCGCCAGCGCCGTCATCCCGGTGGCCAGGGCCGCCCCGAGCGCCGCCCCGGCGAGCGGCAGCCACCGCCACGGACGGCACCGCCCGCGCCACACCAGCCACACCGACGTCAGCAGCAGACCGGCCGCCGGCACGTCGAGCGTCGCCAGCGAGCCGTGCGCGACGACATCGGGGGAGAAGGCGTACAGGGCCAGCGCGAGCAGCCCCGCCGCCGCGCCCGCCAGCTCCCGCGCGAAGGCGAACACCACCAGCCCGAACAGCAGCGTCAGCACGATCACCGGCAGCCGCGCCCACAGCATCAGCCGCCAGGGGTCGTTCCCCGACTCGTAGAGCAGGTGCCGGCCCAGCTGCCCCTGATCACCCCGGAACGAGGTGTCGACGCGCGGGCCGGCGAGCGCCACGCCGACGCCGATGACCAGCTTCCCGAGCGGCGGATGCTCGGGGTTGTAGCGCAGCCGGTGCGTGCGGAGCTGATCGGCGGCGGCCCCCACGTACACCGGTTCGTCGACGGTCGGCGTCTGCCGCACGGCCGTCGTCACCATCACCGCGCCCATCTGCGACAGCAGTACGGCGACCAGTACCGCCACCGCCGCGCGCCGCCCCCGCGGTCCCGTCCGCTCCCGCGTCCCCGTCCGCCCCACGCCCCCGCCCCGCCCCCGGTCCGTGTGTGCCGTACGGCGGATCCTCCACCGTGCCCAGGCATACGGACCGGAGACAGGCGGGGTTCAGTCCCGCCGGAGCCGCGGCAGCGCCGACCCCGGCACCACCAGGTCCGCCCGGCCGCGGCCCGCCGCGACCAGCCGGGCGTTGGGCTCGTCCGACCGCCGCACCCACGCCACCGCCTCCGCGTGCGGCTTGCCGAACTCCTCGTGCCGGGCGATCAGCCGCCGCACCCGCTCCTCCTCGTCGTCGGGCGCGCAGAACCACACCTCGTCCAGCAGGGCCCGGACCCGCGGCCAGGCGCCGCCGTCCAGCAGCAGGTAGTTGCCCTCCGTCACCACGAGCCGGGCCGTCGGATCCACCGGCACCGCCCCGGCGAGCGGCTGCTCCAGCACCCGTTCGAACCCCGGCGCGTACACCACCTCGTCCGGCGTGTCCGCCCGCAGCCGCCGCAGCAGCGCCGCGTACCCGGCCGCGTCGAACGTGTCCGGCGCGCCCTTGCGGTCCCGGCGGCCCAGCCGGACCAGTTCGGCGTCGGCGAGGTGGAAGCCGTCCATCGGGACGTGCGCGGCCCACGGCACGACCGCGTCCGCGTTCAGCTCCCGCACCAGGTGCTCGGCGAGGGTCGTCTTGCCCGCGCCGGGACTGCCCGCGATGCCGAGGAGCGCGCGCCCGCCCTCCCGGCGCAGGGAACGGGCGCGGGCCAGGAGGTCGTCGAAAGTCAGCGGCACCGTCCGAGTGTGTCACCGCCCCCGCGGAACCCCTGTGGCAGGGACCACCCGATGGGAGGTGCGGGAACGGGGAACTGTGACGTCATGAACACGCAGCTCGGTATCCCCGCGGACATCCAGGCCTGTCTCTTCGACCTCGACGGAGTCGTCACCAGGACGGCGGTGGTGCACGCCGCGGCCTGGAAGGAGACCTTCGACTCGTTCCTGCGCGAACGGGACGGGGCGGACTTCCGGCCCTTCACCGACGCGGACTACGACGAGTACGTCGACGGCCGGCCCCGCGCGGACGGGGTGCGCACCTTCCTCGCCTCCCGCTCCATCGAGCTGCCCGAGGGCGATCCGGACGACCCGCCGGACGCGGGGACCGTCAACGGCGTCGGCAACCGCAAGAACGAGCTGCTGCTGGAGAAGATCCGCACCGACGGCGTCGAGGCGTACGACGGCACCCTGCGCTACATCGAGGCCGTACGCGCCGCGGGACTGCGCACCGCCATCGTCTCCTCCAGCGCCAACACCGTGGACGTCCTGCGCTCCATCGACGCCGAACGCCTCTTCGACACCCGGGTCGACGGCGTCGTCGCCAGGGAACGTGACCTGCCGGGCAAACCCCGCCCCGACACCTTCCTCGCCGCCGCCCGCGACCTCGGCGTCGAACCGTCCCGCGCCGCCGTCTTCGAGGACGCCCTGGCCGGCATGGACGCCGGCCGCTCCGGTCACTTCGGGTACGTCGTCGGCGTCGACCGCGTCGGCCAGCGGACCGCGCTGTACGCCCACGGCGCCGACCGCGTCGTGGACGACCTCGCCGAGCTGACGGAGGGGGCCGACAAGTGATCACCAACCGCACGTACGCCGTCGAGCCCTGGTCCGTCCGCGAGACCGAGCTGAACCTCGACCTCCTCGCGCAGAGCGAGTCCGTCTTCGCGCTCTCCAACGGACACGTCGGCTGGCGCGGCAACCTCGACGAGGGCGAACCGCACGGACTGCCCGGCACCTACCTCAACGGCGTCCACGAACTCCACCCGCTGCCCTACGCCGAGGCCGGCTACGGCTACCCCGAGTCCGGCCAGACCGTCATCGACGTCACCAACGGCAAACTGCTGCGGCTGCTCGTCGACGACGAACCCTTCGACCTGCGCTACGGGCGCCTCGTCCACCACGAACGCAACCTGGACCTGCGCCGCGGCGTCCTCGAACGGGTCTGCGAGTGGATCTCCCCGGCGGGTTCGACCGTCCGGGTGCGCTCCACCCGGCTGGTCTCCCTGACCCAGCGGGCCATCGCCGCCGTCGACTACGAGGTCGAGGCCGTCGACGGCCGCACCCGCGTCGTCATCCAGTCCGAACTGGTCGCCAACGAGAGCCTGCCCGACCCCAACGGCGACCCGCGCGCCGCCAAAGCCCTCAAGTCCCCGCTGGAACCCGAGGAGCACCAGGCTCTCGGCGCCCGGCTGCGTCTGGTCCACCGCACCCGCCGCAGCGGCCTCAGGGTCGCCGTCGCCGCCGACCACGAGGTGGACGGCCCCGAGTCCACCGCCACCAGCAGCGAGTCCAACGTGGACGTGGCCCGGCTGACCGTCACCTCCGTCCTGGAGGCCGGGCAGCGCCTCAGGGTGCGCAAGACCGTCGCCCACGGCTGGTCCGGCGCCCGCTCCCTGCCCGCCATGGGCGACCAGGTGGAGGCCGCGCTGGCCGCCGCGGGGCACGGCGGCTGGGACGGCCTCGTCGCCGAGCAGAAGGCCTACCTCGACGACTTCTGGGCGCGTGCCGACGTCGAGGTGCACGGCGACGAGGAGATCCAGCAGGCCGTCCGCTTCGGCCTGTTCCACGTCCTCCAGGCGGGCGCCCGCGCCGAGCAGCGGGCCATCCCCTCCAAGGGACTGACCGGCTCCGGATACGACGGACACGCCTTCTGGGACACCGAGATGTTCGTCCTCCCGGTGCTGACCTACACCGAACCCAAGGCCGTCGCCGAGGCACTGCGCTGGCGCCAGGACACCCTGCCCGCCGCCCGGGACCGCGCCGCCCAGCTCGGGCTGCGCGGCGCGGCCTTCCCCTGGCGGACCATCGACGGCTCGGAGGGGTCGGCGTACTGGCCGGCCGGCACCGCCGCCTTCCACGTGGGCGCCGACATCGCGCACGCCGCCGTCCGGTACGCGGCGGCCACCGGCGACACCCGCTTCGAACGCGACACCGGCCTGGAACTGCTGGTGGAGACGGCCCGCCTGTGGCGCTCGCTCGGCCACCACGACCCGCACGGTGTCTTCCACATCGACGGCGTCACCGGCCCCGACGAGTACAGCGCCGTCGCGGACGACAACCTGTACACCAACCTCATGGCCCGCTCGAACCTGCTGGCCGCCGCCGACGTCTGCGAGCGCTACCCGGAGGAGGCGGCCGGGCTCGGCGTCGACGAGGAGGAGAGCGCCACCTGGCGGGACGCCGCCGACTCCGTGCACATCCCGTACAACGAGGAACTCGGCGTCCACGAGCAGCACGCCGGGTTCACCCGCCACCAGCGCTGGGACTTCGCCCGCACCGGCGCCGACCAGTACCCCCTGATGCTGCACTTCCCCTACTTCGACCTCTACCGCAAGCAGGTGATCAAACAGGCCGACCTGGTCCTCGCGATGTACACCTGCGGCACCTGGTTCGACGCCCACTGCGACGAGGAGCAGATCGCCCGCAACTTCGCCTACTACGAGCCGCTCACCGTCCGCGACTCCTCGCTCTCCGCGTGCTGCCAGGCCGTCGTCGCCGCCCAGACGGGCCACCTCCGCCTGGCCTACGACTACGCCTCGGAGGCCGCCCTGATGGACCTCGCGGACCTGGAGCACAACACCCGCGACGGACTGCACATCGCCTCCCTGGCCGGCACCTGGATGGCGCTGGTCGCCGGGTTCGGCGGCACCCGCCGCGACGGCGACACGCTGCGGTTCGCGCCGCGCCTGCCGGAGAAGTTGAGCGGTCTCGCCTTCCGGCTCCAGTTCCGCGGCCGGTGCCTGCGCGTGGAGATCAGCGGCGGCAAGGCGACGTACACCCTGCTCTCCGGGCCTCCCCTGGAGATCGGCCACCACGGCACCCGGTTCACCCTCGACGGGGACGGACCCGTCGGCCGCGTCATCCCCGACCTGCCCCCGCGCCCGGAGCCCGAGCAGCCCCCGCACCGCCGTCCGCACGCCCACTGACCCCGCCCCGGCGACTGGCCGTATTCCGCCCTGCGGGCCCCGGACACCCGGGTTAGCTTGACCGTGTTCTCCCGGAATCCTCCCGGAGTTCCCGCAACAGACCGCAGCGGACCGCTACGGACCGCCACGGACCACGGCTCGGGGTACGCATGGCCGACAGCACGAACGCCGTCCTCGACGGCGTGCCGCCACGCGCGCCGGCGACGGTGGACCGCACCGCCCGGCGCGCGCCCGGCACCGCCCTGCTCGCGGCGGTCGCCGGCGCCTTCACCGTCGCCCAGCTCCTCCTCGTCCGGCCCGGCCTGGGCCTGGGCTGGGACGAGATCGTCTACGTCAGCCAGGTCACCGGCCACACCCCGGCCGCGTTCTTCAGCGCCCCGCGCTCCCGCGGCCCGTCGCTGCTGGCCGCGCCGGTCGCCTCCTGGTCGTCGTCCACGGAACTCCTGCGCGTCTGGTTCGCCCTCCTCTCCGGCCTCGGCCTCTGGCTGGCCCTGCGCGCCTGGCGCGGCCTCTTCCCGGCCGGTGTCCTCGCCACCGGCGGCGCCCTCTTCGCCACCCTGTGGATCACCCTCTTCTACGGCCCGCAGGCCATGCCCAACTACTGGGTCGCCGTCGGCGCCCTGGCCTGCGTCGGCTGCTTCCTGCGGGTCCGCGCCGACCCCGCCGCCCGCGGCGCCCTGTGGGGCGTGGCGGGCGGCGCCGCGCTGATGGCGTGGATGCGGCCGACGGACGCCGTCTACATCGGCGTACCGCTGCTGGCCGTCGCCCTGTGGCGGCGCCACGGACGGCTCCTCCTCGCCCTCGCGGGCGGCCTCGCGACCGGCGGCGTGGAGTGGGCCGTCGAGGCGTACCTCTGGTACGGCGGCCTGGGCGAGCGGCTGCACGAGGCGTCCCGCGTCCAGGGCGGCCTCGGCTGGCAGATCGCCGTCGACGACCAGCTCCGCAGCCTGGGCGGCCGTGCCCTGTGCCGCCCCTGCACCGGCTCGATGCCGCCCACCGCGGTGACCCTGTGGTGGTTCGCGCTGCCGCTGCTGGCCGTCCTCGCCCTGGCCGTCGCCGTGCGCGCGGGCCGCGCCGCCCGCACCCTGCTGCCGCTGGCCTGCGCCGCGACCGCTGCCTTCCCCTACCTGTTCCTGATCGGCTACGCGGCACCGCGCTTCCTCCAGCCCGCCTACGCGCTGCTCGCGATCCCGGTCGCCGACGGCCTGCGCGGCCTGGTCGTCACCACCGCCGGCCGGTGGCGCCCGGCGGTGACCGTCCTGGCCGGGCTCGCGCTCGCCGGACACCTGGCGGCGCAGTACACCGTCCTGGAACGCACCGTCGACCGCACCACCGCGAGCCGCGAGGACTGGGCCCGCACCGCCGACGCCCTGCACGCGCTCGGCGTCCGCCCGCCCTGCCTGCTCACCGGCCACGAGGCCATCCCGATCGCCTACTACACCGGCTGCTCCTCGGGCAACACCGCCGGCCACAACGAGAACACCACCCCGGCCGCCGTCGAGCGCACCGCCCGCCGCGTCCCGGTCGCCGCCCTCACCACCCCGCACGGCAGCCCGCCCCGGTACGCCCGTGACTGGACCCCGCACCGCATCGGTGACCTGCGGGTCCTGGTGGCCCCTCGCTGACGGCCGCCCGCACACGTTTACGGCCCGGCGGCGCCAGGTAGGACCGGGGACCTCGTCCTTCGCCGAGTTCCTGGCGGCTCACCGCCCCGGACTGCTGAGCACCCGCCGGGTCCTGCCCGACGGCGACGGCGTGCTGATCGCCGGCGACCGCAGGGCCACCATGGGCAACCTACCCTGCGGGCCAAGGCGACGCGGCTCGCGACCATGATCCGGCAGAACACGGGCCAGGCCGTGCAGGGCCTCGCCGTCGTCCCCCTGCTCGCCGGTTACGACCTCACCGCACCCGGCGGCGGCCGCGGCCGCGTCTTCTCCTACGACCTGGCGGGCGGCCTCTACGAGAAGGACGGCTTCCACGCGGAGGGATCGGGCTCCCCCTACGCACGCGGCGCCCTGAAGAAGCTGTTCCGGCCGGGCCTGTCCCGGCGCGAGGCGGCCCTGGCCGCGCTGCACGCCCTGTGGGACGCCGCGGACGAGGACTCCGCGACCGGCGGCCCGGACCTCGCACGGCGGATCTTCCCCGTGGTCTCGGTCATCACGGAGGACGGCTTCGAGCGGCTCCCCGGGGCCGAGACGGAAGAACTGACCCGCGCGACGGTCGAGCAGCGCCGGACCCGCCCGGACGGACCGGCCGCGCCGTACTGACCTCCAAGGCTCTCGCGCCGACCCCGGAGGCGCTCGCGCGCCGATCGGGTGGCCGGCGAGGTTAAAGATCGCCTGACGGGAAACGCGAATGCAGACCGAGACGCCCGAGGCGACGCAGTGCGAGAGGGAGGCAGCGATGGGCACTGACCCGATGGCCGACGACGCCTACCAGCCCACCGGAGACAACGAGGAGCAGGAGGACGCCGCGCCGCTGGACCTGCAGGACGCCCTCGGCGAGCGGACCTACGACGACACCCTCGACGAGGGCTACTCCCCGCCGGAGAAGCCCCTCGGGGTCACCAAGTACGGGACGACCGCCGCCGAGCAGCACGACGGCGAGACGCTGGACCAGCGGCTGGAGCAGGAGGTTCCCGACGTGGAGCCGCCCGTCGGCGACGGGGTGGGCGACACCCCCGGCGGCGAGGGCGAGCCCGTCGACCCGGAGGCGGGCACGGCCCGCGCCGGCCGCCTCGTCGCCCCGGACGAGGGGCTGGGCCCCGACCGGACCAAGGAGACGGTGGCCGAGGACGTCGGCATCGACGGCGGGGCGGCCGGCGCGGAGGAGGCCGCCGTACACGTCATCGAGGACGAGACGGAACTGCCGGGGCCGGACGGACGGCCCTGACCGCCACGCCCGGCCCGCTGCCCTGATCCCCCCGGGGGGATCAGGGCAGCAGCTTGTCCAGGGCCGCCGGGCCCTCCTCGGCCAGCTTGCGCCGGGCCCAGTCGAGGTTCTCCTCGGTGAGGTCCCGTCCGGCCGCGAGGACCAGGTCCTCGGGGGACACCTCGGTTCCGTTGCGGGTGTGCAGCAGGCCGTCCGGGGTGGCACGGTCGTCGGCCGGGCCGGTCCCGGACGGCCGGGAGGCGTCGGGCTGTGGTGTCGACATGATCGATACGCTCCTCGGGGTCCGGATCGCTGGTTCGGTCCCGGCACACCGGTCCCGAACATCCCGGTATCACCGTAACGTCCCCGGGGAGCGGGGGCGTCCCTAGAAGGCCGAGAGCGTGAGCCGGATGCCGGTGGGCGCGTTGTCCTGGATGTAGGAGGCGAAGTCGGCCACGTCGTCGAAGGCGAAGCCGTACGCCTTGCCGTCCTCGGTGGCCGCGTGCACCGCCTTGGAGTAGTGGTTGGTCAGCTCGGTGCCGTAGAAGGCGGCCGGGTCGGTGGTCGGCTGGGCGGCCGAGGACAGCAGCGTGGAGCGGTTGAAACCGGCGCCGAGGATCGCCGCGACGGGGCCGGTGGTGCCGTCGTTCGGCGCGGCGAGGTTGCCGTCGCAGAACAGCACGTCCCGGGTGGAGGGCTTGGCGAAGGACACCTCGGCGGGCCCGGTGAAGGTGAACCGCTCCCCGCGCACCCGGCCGGTGAAGGTGCCCGCGTTGGTGGTGACGGTGAGGTCCTTGCCGGTGTAGGCGCTCCACACCTCGTCGATGTACGGGGCGAAGTAGTCCGCGGGGAAGAGGCCGGCGTCCAGGCCGTGGCCGGGGGCGATCACCCGGGTGTCGTCCACGACCAGCGACGCGAACTCCTCCACCTGCCGGACCGCCTCGAACACCGAGGCCCGGCCGCCGGCCCGCACGGTCCCCGTCGTCTGCTCCTTCGCGCCGGTCAGCCTGATGGCCATCGGCACGCTGAACATGTCCACCATGGTGGTGTTGCAGTACATGCCGGTGGAGTTGTACGTGAACTCCGCGCAGTCGTGCAGCACGCCGTAGTTCGGGTCGGAGGAGACCCAGCCGGCCGGGTACTGCAGCGCCGCGTTCCCGGCGCCGTCGGTGACCGCCTTGAACTTCAGCTTCTCGCCGAGCGCGACGTAGATCCGGCCGGACATGTACGGCAGCGACAGCTGGGTCTCGCCGCTGCCGGAGAGGCTGATGGCGTAGTCGGTGTAGCCGTCGGCGCCGTTGTCGGAGAGGGCGACCGGCTGCACGGTCCCGTCCGCGGCGAGCCGCACCTGCTTGCCGTCGACGTTGCCCACGACGTAGAGGTGGACGTCGCCGTTGCCGAAGGAGCCGGTCTCGTTGGCGACGGTCAGCGGCAGGGTCCCGGCCGCCGCCTTGACGGCACCGTCGGTGCCGTCCGCGCTGTTGTCGGCGAGGGCGTGGGGGGCTATGGCGGCGACGGCGGGCGCGGCCACCACCGCTCCGCCGAGGGCGACGAGCAGCTTGCGGCGACCGAGGTGACGCTGGTGACGAGCGGTCATGTGGGGGGCCTCCAGAAGGACGTGCGGTTCTTGCCGACCACCCGAGAGACGTGTGAGAGCGCTCTCAGGCGGGGCCGATGCTAGGCGGTGGAGCGCACGGGGCCAATGCCGCTGCCGTGTTCCAAATCGGTTGATCGTGTGAGGAGTTGGGGAAAGCGGAAGCCGTCGAGGGACGGCTTAATGGGCGTTTAAGGGCTGCTTAACCCGCCCGGTGGGCCGTCGGACCGGCGGCCGGGTCCGCCGACCGGACCGCGGCGGGCGTGCCCCGGCCCGGGGTGCCGTCCTCCCCGCGGTCGCCGTCCAGCCGTGCCTGCACCGCGGCGAGGATCTCCGTCACCCGCAGCCCGAACCCGGCGTCGCACGGGTGCGGCCGGCCCGAGCGGACGGCGGTGAGCAGCGCGTCGGCCGCCCGTACCAGGGCCGGTACGGGACCCTCCGCCCCCTCCGGGAGCAGCGTCACCCCGGCCTCGCCCCGCAGCTCCACCGCGACACCGGCGGCGGCGGGCGGCGCCGTCAGACTGAGCGTCAGCACGCTCGACGCGCCCCCGGCGTGGTCCAGCACGGCGTGCACGGTGTCACCGGGACCGTGCGTGGCCGCCGCCACCCGCCGTACGTCGCCGAGCACCGGCAGCAGCACGGACAGGGCGTGCGGGCCGACGTCCCACAGGGCGCCCTTCTCGCGCCGCCAGGGGGAGGCGGCGTAGGGACTGTCGCCGCTGAACACCGACCCGAGCCACTGGGCCCGCGCGGTGAACCAGTCCCCGCGCTCGGCCTGTTCGCCGATCCACGCCTCCGTTCCGGGGTGGAACCGGGCCGTGAAGAAGACGACGGAGGCGACCCCGGACTCCCGTACCGCCGCCGTCACCGCACGCCCCTCCTCCGGGGTGACCGCGAGCGGCTTGTCCAGCAGCAGGTGGCGCCCGGCGCGGGCCGCGCGCACCGCCAGAGGGGCCTGGACCGCCGGGGGCAGCGCCACGGCGACGGCGTCCACGTCGGCCAGCAGGGCGTCGACGTCGGCGTAGGCCCGGGTGCCGTGCCGTCCGGCCAGCTCCGCGGCGGCGTCCGGGCGGCGTCCCCACACCCCGGCGAAGTCGAGCTCCGGGTGCCGGCTCAGGGCGGGAGCGTGGGCCCTGTCCGCCCAGGGACCGGTGCCGAGCAGTCCGATACGCATGCCGCCGCCTCTCCGAGAACGCCACTGTCCGGCCGGGGCCGGCCGAGGGTGAGCGTGCCACAGGGGGCGGGGCCGCGCACGTCCTCGGCGCCACCGCCGGTCCCCTCCCCGTTCCCGGGACCGTCCGCGCGACACCGGTGAAATTGCCGATCCCCGCGGGCCCGCGGCGCGCCGACAGTGGCAGGCCAGTCCATCGGCGACATCCGGCCGGTGGCCCCGGACGCCCCACACGTCCCGGGGCCGAGCCGTTCCTCCGGCCGGGCCCGTCGCCACGACCACGACAGAGAGGACGACTCGTCGTGCACTCGAACCCCCACGCCGGTCACCGGGCGCCCCGCGGACTCCGCCGGCGGCTCGCCGGCGGCGCGGCTGCGGTCACCGCCGTCGTCGGCCTGACCACGCTCACCGGTCCCGGCGCGCAGGCCGCCGACAACCCCTACGAGCGCGGCCCGGCCCCCACCCAGTCCAGCATCGAGGCGCTGCGCGGCTCGTACGCCGTGTCGGAGACGTCCGTCTCCTCGCTCGGCGTCACCGGCTTCGGCGGCGGCACGATCTACTACCCGACCAGCACCGCCGACGGCACGTTCGGCGCCGTCGCGATCGCGCCCGGCTTCACGGCGTACCAGTCCTCGATGGCCTGGCTCGGCCCGCGCCTCGCCTCCCAGGGCTTCGTGGTCTTCACCATCGACACCAACACCACCCTCGACCAGCCCGCCTCCCGGGGCGAACAGCTCCTCGCCGCCCTGGACTACCTGACCCAGCGCAGCACCGTACGGACCCGGATCGACAGCGGCAGGCTCGGCGTCATGGGCCACTCCATGGGCGGCGGCGGAACGCTGGAGGCGGCCAAGGACCGGCCGTCGCTCCAGGCCGCGATACCGCTCACCCCCTGGAACACCGACAAGACCTGGCCCGAGGTGACCACGCCGACGCTGGTCGTGGGCGCCGACGGCGACACCGTCGCGCCGGTCGCCACGCACGCCGAGCCGTTCTACTCCAGCCTGCCGTCCTCGACCGACCGCGCCTACCTGGAGCTGAACTCGGCGACCCACTTCTCGCCCAACTCGTCCAACACGACGATCGCGAAGTACAGCGTTTCCTGGCTCAAGCGGTTCATCGACAACGACACCCGCTACGAGCAGTTCCTGTGCCCGCTGCCGTCGGCGAGCCTGACCATCGAGGAGTACCGGGGCAACTGCCCGCACACCTCCTGACGCCACACGGCACGGCATCGGCGGCGGTCGCCCACCCGGCGGCCGCCGCCGGTGCCGTGCCGTGCCCGTGCCGTGCCGGTGTTGTGCCCGTGCACGGGCGCGGGCCCCGTCCGCTGGGCAGCGGCACACGTCGGGTCATGTCCATGCCGGTCGGAGGCGCAGGTGGGGCGGGACGACGCCCCGTCCGACACCGCGGACCTTTCCCTTCCGCCTCTGGTTACGCGCGCGTAACCTCCCGGGAATGACCGGAGACACGATCGTACGTCCGGCGGTGCCACTGCACGGGCGGAGCACACAACGACGGGCGGTCGACGCCCTCCTGACCCGGCTGCGCACCCACAGCGCCGGACTCGTCGTGACCGGGGAACCCGGACTCGGCCGCACCGCGCTGCTGCGGTGGGCGGCCCGCGCCTTCACCGCGGGGCCCGTCCTGCACCTGCGGGCGGGCCCGGCCGACCTCGTGGAGCCACGGGCGCTGCTGGACGCCTTCCGGGGCGCCGCGCGCGACGAGGCGCTGCTGGTCTGCGTGGACGACGCCCACCTGTGGAGCGCCTCCGGGCGCGCGGCGCTCGGCGCCGCGGCCGGGCGGCTGTCCGCCGCGGACCGGGTGGGCCTGCTGCTGTCCGTCGCCGGACACCGCCCCGTCGACGCGGAGTTCGCCGCCCTGCCGGCCGTCCACCTGGACCCGCTGACGCCGTCCCAGGCCGACGCGCTCCTCGACGACGTGACCGACGGCGCCGTGGACCCGGCCGTACGCGCCGAACTGCTGGCCGAGGCCGAGGGCAACCCGGCGCTGCTGCTCGCACTGGTCGGCCGGCTGTCCGCCGCCGAACTGAGCGGGCACCGGCCGCCGTCCGGGCCGCTCGCCGACGCCGCGGTCCTCGCCTCGGTGGCGGGCCCGGCGCTCACCGGCCTCTCCGGCGCCACCCGGGACCTGCTGCTGACGGTGGCGGCCGCCCTGCGGGCGTCGGAGACGCCGGAAGCCGACGCCCGCCTGGTCCGGGACGCCGTACGGCGGTGGCGGCCCGAGGAGCCGGAAGGGGACGCGCCCGATCCGCCCGGCCGGCCCCGGCCGGCGTCCGCCGGGGGGCAGGCGGCAACGGAACGGGAACTGCCCGGCGAACTGCGGTCCGCGTCCGCCGGGGGCGGGCTGAGCTTCCGCAGCCCGCTGCTCCGGCGCGCGGTGCTGGCCACCGCGGACCCCGGGCGGCGCGGGGCCGCGCACCGGGCGCTCGCCGACGCCGCGGTCCTCGCCTCG
>NZ_JAVRHI010000122.1:0-38755 GCF_034105845.1 Streptomyces sp. CRN 30
GCCCGCGCCCGGTGGTCCCGGGCCTTCGCCCCGAGCGCCCGTACGGCCGCCGCGAACCGCTCCTGCGCGGGCGGCTCGGCCGGCCCGAGCAGCCGCAGCGCCAGCGCGGCCCGCGCCTCGGCGAACGTGTCCTTCTCCGGGTGCCGGACCGCGTCGAGCAGGGCCGGGACCCCCGAGGCGTCAGGCGTCAGCACGGTCGCCGCCGCCACGGTCGGGTACGCCACCCGGAACGCCTCCTCGGCCAGCGGGCCGGTGTTGGCGACCGCGTAGGGCTTGCCGCTCGCCAGGAAGTCGCTGATCACGCTCGACACGTCGCTGATCAGCAGGTCGGCCCGGTCGAAGCAGGCGTACAGCGCGGGCCGGGCGTCGGTGACGATCCGGTGCTCGCTCTCGGGCAGTGCCGCCCAGTACGCCTCGTCCCAGCCGACGGCGGCCCGTGCCACCGCCGCGGCCCGCCCCGGCTCCGGGACGGACTGCGTCATCATCCGCTCCGTCTGGTCCGCGCCGGCCCGCGGCGCGGACGTCGTCAGCCGGTCCAGCTCCTTGCCGTACCGGGCGAGTCCGTCCGTACGGGCGGTGCGGGACGCCGACCGGGCCCGGTTCGCGGCGCGGATCATGTCCCGGACGCGCAGGTCGGCGGCGCCGGCCCGCGGATCCACCGAACCGGTCAGCGGATGCGGCTTGTACAGCAGCCGCACCCCCGGGTCGGCGAGCAGCGCCCGCACCAGGTTCTCCCCGGCGGCGATCACCGAGGTGTTGCCGGGGTTGCCGTCCCAGCCCTCCCAGGTCGGCGCGTACAGCACGGTGGTGTACGGACCCGCCGGCGGGCCCTCGTACGGCCGGACCGCGTCGAGCTGCGGCCGGCCGATCTCCACGACGTCCTTGTCCTCGACGCCGACCTCGGCCAGCGCGTACCGCTCGCGCGCCGCCGGACCGGCCACCCACACTTCGTCGTAGGCCTTCGCGTACGGGTTGCACGAGGAGAGCTTGTCGCTCTCGCCGTGGTTGACGAAGGCGTGCTTGACGGTGGGGATGCGCAGCACCTGGGAGGTCTTGCCGGAGTTCGAGGGGTGGATGAGCACCTGTAGGGAGGAGCGCTCCAGACGCATCAGGGTGGAGACCTTCGGCAGGCACACCACCGGCAGGTCGGTCGCCGCGAGTTTCTGCACCATGAACCGCTCCCGCAGCACGACCACCGGCCGCCCGCCGAGCCGGGCCATCGGCTCCAGCCACATGTTGGCCTGGTACGCGGAGGAGGCACCGCCGGAGAAGTACAGCCCCACCGTCGGCCTGTACTCGGCCAGCCAGGCGTCGAACCAGTCGAGCACCTCCTGCTCACCGGCGGGCCGGCGGCCGGGCAGGAGACGCAGCAGCAGGGCGCCGAGCCCGGTCACCGAGCACAGCAGCGACACGGCCAGGCCCGCCGCCCCGCACAGCGGCGCGTCGGTGGCCACGGTGGCCAGCAGCCCGCCGGTGGCCGGCAGCCCGAACACCAGCAGCCGGTGCCCGGGGCGGCGCAGCAGTACAGGCGGCGCCGGGGAGAGCCGCAGTGCCGAGGTGTCGATGTTCCGGGTCACCACCGGCAGCGTGCGGGTGCGCCGGACCAGTACGGAGACCGCCTGGATCGCGCAGTGCAGGACGTAACAGGCCAGCAGGCCGGCCACCAGCGCTGCGTAGATCGTCTCGCGGGGCTGCTCGCCGAGCCGCAGCAGGCCCACCACGAGCAGCAGGTCGCGGAGCACGTGCCGGACGGTGACGTCCGCGTGCGACTTGGTCAGCAGCGACAGCATGCCGCGCTGCCAGCGGTACACCGCGCCCTCGGTGGCCAGCGAGGCGGCGGTGGCGAGGAGCAGCAGCGGCACGTTCGGCAGCAGGGCGCCGAGCGCCTGTGCGCCGAAGGCCGCCGCCAGTGCGGCCAGGACGAGCAGTTTGGCGGTGATCGGGCGGCGGCGGGGCCGCGCCACGAGCCACCGGCGGGACGAGGGTTCGGGCACTGCGGTCACTCCAGGGTCGTCGCGAAGCGGGCTCCCCGGTTAACGGGCGCCCACCTTCCGACGACACGCGCGTGACGTCGGAACCCTGGGGTGACGGCCGTGCTATGCACCCCGCCGACGGTCCGGCGGGGTGCGTCGCACGAGGACTAACGGCCTGACTGGAAGGCGCGGCCCACCACGCGGCGGGCCCTGCGGATCACCGAGCTGTCGGTCGGTGCGGGCTTCCTCGACGCGGCTGCCGTCGCGGCCTTCGCCTGGGCCTTGGCCTTGCTCTTGGCCTGGCTCAGCTCCCGCTTCAGCTTGTTGTTCTCGGTGGTGAGCGAGGCGACCCGGCCGTACAGGAAGCCGATCCGCTCGGTGACGGAGGCGGGGTCGTCGAGCCACGGCCGGACGCCGGGCGGGAAGGACAGCGAGCGCAGCTTCTTCTCGAAGGCCGCGCCGCCGTCGCCGTGCGTGAAGGTGTTCTCCAGGCCGTTCTTGTCGAGGAACCCGGTGAACCGGTCGAAGCGCTCGGCGTGGTTGCCGACCAGGCCGCTGAAGTCGGCCTCCTCGTACAGACGGGCGGGGTCGAGGTCGTCGGGCAGCTTGTCTATTCGCTGGTGCGGTATCTCGAAGTACCGGCACAGCTCCAGCGTCCGCGAGTCGGCGGTCAGCACGGTCGCGGGCGTCCCGGCGAGCAGGGCGGCGATGTTGCCGTGGATGCGGGAGCCGAAGGAGAAGTCGTAGCCGCGCAGGTCGTCGATCCAGGTGACCGGGTCGACGTAGACCCGGACCTTGTCCTCGGCGTACATCGGGTGGTCCGGGTGCGACGGCATCCCGGTGACCTTGGCGTTCGAGTGGGACATGTCCCGCCAGTGCAGCTGCCGCGCGTCGCTGAGGTTCTGGCAGATGAACGTCAGGTTCGGGTAGCGCTCGTGGGTGCGCCGGATGATCTGGTCCAGGCCCTGGCCCTTGACCGCTGAGTGCGAGCCGTTGATGGCGATGCGGGAGGCGGTGGTCACCTCGGACACCCGCTTCTCCACGCGCAGCTCCCGGCCGTGCATGAACAGCGAGGGACAGCCGATCACCTCGACGTCGCGGAAGCCCATGTTCCGCAGGTACTGCTCGGTGAACTCGCCCCGCACGCCGATCGACGCGCTCCGGTCGAGCACCGCCGAGACGAACGAGCGGACGCTGTCCTCCAGGGGCTTCAGCCGGCCCGGGTCGTTGTCGAGGCCGGCCTGGGCGCCGACGCCCAGCACCACAACGGGAATCCGCAGCTTGCGGATGAACTGGGTCATCCGCTGGAGCACGGGCTCGAACGACGGTCGGAAGGCGTTGGCGAGGGGCACCACGAAGGCGTCGTACTCCTCGTTGATCCGGGCCGCGGCGTTCACGTCGATCTTGTTCGAGTTGGAGACCACCTCGACGCCGGGCGTCTGGAGGATCTTGTGCGAGGCGTCGCTGAAGATCAGGTTGCCTGCGTTGGTGAGGATGACGTCCCGGTGGAGGGCTTGCTCGACGGGGACGACGTCGAAGGGGCTCTTGCCGGAACGAAGCAGGATGCGTTTCGTGCGGGGCGCCGCGGAGTCTGATGGTGACACAGTGTTCACAGTATGTTTGTCAGCCTTTTGATTTCTACTGGCACTAAGCACAACTTTCTGGCCAAGTGCGTTGTGTGAGCGAACGGTCACGGGATGTCTGTCCGCAGCGTGGACCGCCGCACGGCGCCGGACCGGGTTCGCGTAGATTGCTGGAAAGGTCGGACGCGAGGGGAAAGAGTACAGGTGGCAGGGGCAAGGCAGGCCGTGGGTGCGGCCCGCAGGATCGTGGTCAAGGTCGGCTCCTCGTCGCTGACCACGGCGTCCGGCGGTCTGGACGCCGACCGGGTCGACGCGCTCGTCGACGCACTCGCCAAGGTGCGCGGCACGGCGGGACAGCGGGAGATCGTCCTCGTCTCCTCCGGCGCCATCGCCGCCGGACTCGCCCCGCTGGGGCTGAGCAAGCGCCCCCGGGACCTCGCCCGTCAGCAGGCCGCCGCCAGCGTCGGCCAGGGTCTCCTCGTCGCCCGCTACACCGCCTCCTTCGCCCGCTACGGCGTCCGCGTCGGCCAGGTCCTGCTCACCTCCTACGACATGAGCCGCCGCTCCCACCACCGCAACGCCTCGCGCACCCTGGACCAGCTCCTCGCGATGGGCGCCTTCCCGGTCGTCAACGAGAACGACACCGTCGCCACCGACGAGATCCGCTTCGGCGACAACGACCGCCTCGCCGCCCTCGTCGCCCACCTCGTCCGCGCCGACCTGCTCGTCCTCCTCTCCGACGTCGACGGCGTCTACGACGGCGACCCCAGCCGCCCCGGCACCTCCCGCATCGCCGAGGTGCGCGGCGAGGCCGACCTCGCGCACGTCGAGATCGGCAGCGCGGGCAAGGCGGGCGTCGGCACCGGCGGCATGGTCACCAAGGTCGAGGCGGCCCGCATCGCCGCCGCCGCGGGCATCCCGGTCGTCCTCACCAGCACCGTCCACGCGGCCGACGCCCTCACCGGCCAGGACACCGGCACCTGGTTCCACCCCACCGGCAAGCGCTCCACCAACCGCCTGCTCTGGCTCCAGCACGCCTCCGCCCCGCAGGGCGCGCTCACCCTCGACGACGGGGCCGTGCGCGCCGTCGTCGAGAACCGCAAGTCGCTGCTGCCCGCCGGCATCGCCGCCGTGGAGGGCGAGTTCGGCGCCGGCGACCCCGTCGAACTGCGGGACTCCGCGGGCCGCGCGGTCGCCCGCGGACTGGTCACCTTCGACGCCAAGGAGATCCCCCGGCTGATCGGCCGCTCCACCCGGGAACTGGCCCGCGAACTCGGACCCGCGTACGAACGCGAGGTCGTACACAGGGACGATCTGGTGATCCTGCACCCGTAATGGGTCGAAACATCCCCGCACCGGTGGTGGACGTTCCGCAAAAGCGCCACGCGAACCCCTGAGTCCTGCTCAACTTTGTCCCAGGGACAAGCGCTCTACTTCGTCCCGGGGACACGCGTCCGGGCCGAGGCGCCGGGGCGCGACGCGCGAGCGAGAAGGAGGCCGTCGTGAGACGAGTGCGCCCGGAGCCGGCGGCGTCCCGTGGCGGCACCGCTCCCCGTACCGGTACGGCGTCCCGCCCCGCCACGGCCTCCCGCGCGGCCGGTGAGGAACGCGCCCTGACCAGCGTCGCGGCCGGCGACACCTTCACCGAGGGCAGGCCCGAGGAGATCCCGCGCCTGTGGCACGTCACCCTCAGCGTCTCCGGCGAACCCACCCCGCTCCCCGAGGTGCGCCGCGCCCTTGAGCAGCTCGCCCACGACCACCCCTTCCTGCTGACCAGCCGGTACGCCGACGACCACGCCGAGATCCGGTACTGGGAGGAGGCCCGCGACCTGCACGACGCCGCCGCCGTCGCCCTGCGCCTGTGGGGCGAGCACCGGCAGACCGCGGGACTCCCGCCCTGGGAGATCGTCGGCCTGGAGGTCATCGACCGCGTCACCTACCACCAGCGCATCGCCGCCGGGTACGGCCCCGCCCCGGCGACACCGGTCGGCGTCCACCCCTTCTGACACCGACCCTTCTGACCGCTTTTCGGACGCATGTCTCGGGGTGTGGAACGCCGGGCCGACACCACCCGGCCGCGCACTACCCTTCCCCCCATGACCACGCTCTCGCCGTACGACTCGATGTCACCGGTCACCCGGGCCGCCTACCGGGCCAAGGCCGCCGCCGCCGACCTCGCGCCGCTGCCGCGGGCCGTGAAGGACGACGCGCTGCTCGCCGTGGCGGACGCGCTGGAGGTCCGCACCAGCGAGATCGTCGAGGCCAACGCGCAGGACGTGGCCAAGGCGCGCGCGGCCGGCACCTCCGAGGCGATCATCGACCGGCTGACCCTCACCCCGGAGCGGGTACGGGCCATCGCCTCCGACGTACGGGACGTCGTCGCCCTGCCCGACCCGGTCGGCGAGGTGGTCCGCGGCAACACCCTCCCCAACGGCATCGACCTTCGCCAGGTCCGCGTCCCGCTCGGCGTCGTCGGCATCATCTACGAGGGCCGCCCCAACGTCACCGTGGACGCCGCCGCCCTCTGCCTGAAGTCCGGCAACGCCGTCCTGCTGCGCGGCTCCTCCTCGGCGTACACCTCCAACACCGCCCTCGTCCGGGTGATCCGGGACGCCGTCGGCGGCGCCGGGCTGCCCGCCGACGCCGTCCAGCTCGTCCCCGGCGAGAGCCGCGACAGCGTCCGCGAGCTGATGCGCGCCCGCGGCCTGGTCGACGTACTGATCCCGCGCGGCGGCGCCTCCCTGATCAACACGGTCGTCACCGAGTCCACCGTCCCCGTCATCGAGACCGGCACCGGCAACTGCCACGTCTACGTCGACGCGGCGGCCGACATCGACACGGCCGTGGACATCCTCATCAACTCCAAGGCCCAGCGGGTCGGCGTCTGCAACGCCGCCGAGACCCTCCTGGTCCACCAGGACATCGCCGCCGCGTTCCTGCCCCGCGCCCTGGACGCCCTCGCCGACGCCGGAGTCACCGTCCACGCCGACGAGCGGGTCAGGGCGTACGCCGAGAAGTCCCGCGCCACCGTCGTCGAGGCCATCCCCGAGGACTGGGAGACCGAGTACCTCTCCCTCGACATCGCCGCCGCCGTCGTCGACTCCCTGGACCGGGCCGTCGAGCACATCCGGCTGTGGACCTCCGGGCACACCGAGGCGATCGTGACGACCTCGCAGCAGGCCGCCCGCCGCTTCACCCAACTGGTCGACTCCACCACGGTCGCCGTGAACGCCTCCACCCGCTTCACCGACGGCGGCCAGTTCGGCTTCGGCGCCGAGATCGGCATCTCCACCCAGAAGCTGCACGCCCGCGGCCCGATGGGCCTGCCGGAACTGACCAGCACCAAGTACATCGTCACCGGCGACGGACACGTACGTCGCTGACGGGCGCACCCCGGCGCGGGCGGCCCGGCGGGTTCCGCGCGCCCCCGCCGGGCGCCTCGCGCCCGTCTCATCCACCGGATGGTTTTCCACACCGTCTGCCCAAATTGACCCCCCCGGTCTACTCTGGATCCGTGCCGGAGGACGTGGGGGGCACGCCGTTCCCTGACGGCTGGGAGCCCGACGACGACCACGACCGCGGGGTGTCGGACGAAGAGTTCGCCTCCGTGGTCTTCGACGAGGAGTTCGTCCAGGCGGCCCCGGTCCACGAGCCGACCGCTGTCGAACGCCTGCTCGCCGCGGCACAGGCCAGAGCGGAGGCCTCCGAGGCGGAGGCGGCCCGCCGGGCCCGCGCCGGCGGCGAGCGCTACGACGACGGGTACGGCGGTCCCGGTCATGATCCGTCCGACGCCGGACACGGCGGCCCCGACGACGACACCGACCCCCTGGACCGGCCCTACGGCGCCCCCGGCGGCTACGGCAAGCAGGTCCGCTGGCACCGCCCCGTCGCCTGGGTGCTCGCCCTCGTGATGGGCATCGGCATGGTCGCGCTGGCCTTCAGCGCGGTCTACCGCGGCGCCTCCTCCGACTCCGACCGGGAGCAGGGCCCGCCGCCCGCCTCGACCGGACCCGAGCAGGGCGGCGCCGTCACCCCTTCGGCCTCCGCCGACTACTCCCAGCCCGCCGTCTCGGTCATCCCGCCCGGCCCCTGACAGGCGCCCGCGCGGGCGCGTACGCCCCCGGTGGGAAGCTGTCAGAAGTTGTCGCGTACCAGGGCGTTTACCTGGGCCCCCGGAGACCTACCCTGAAGACATGGGAGGGCCTTCGGACCCGCCTGAGGGGACACCCGAGGGACCACCCGAGGGCTCCCCCCAGGGCGGGGAGGACGAGTACCGGTCCGTCGTCTTCGACGAATCGTTCGTCCGCGCTGCCCCGCTCCAGGAGTACTCCGCACAGGAACGCGTCACCGACCACGCGCCGCCGGTGCGCCGCAGGCCGCCGGTGCGCCGCGGCCTCTCCCGGCAGGCCCTGATCCTCGTCGTCCTGATCGCCGTGGCCTTCGGCACCGCCGTCTACATGGGCGTACGCCACCCCTACCAGAGCCCCGCCGCGCGGCAGCCCGCCGAGCCGCTGCGGATGACTGTCGTCCCGCTCGCCCCGCGCGGGAAGGTCCCCGGCGCCGCCGACGCCGCCCGGCTCTACGCGGACAGCCCCGCCGCGCGGTTCCGCGCCGGGGCCGCGGGCATCCCGCTGCCGCCCGCGGGCAGCACCGCGCACTTCGCGGACGAGCAGGTCATGGACGCCCTCACCACCGCACGGAACTACATCGTCCGCTCGGCCCTCGACCCCGAGGTGCTGACCGGCGGGGAGACCCGCGCGGTGCGGGTGCTGCTCGACGCCGACCAGCTCGGCCAGTTCGACGAGTCCATCGACCGGCCCACCGCCGACGGGCAGCACGCGGCCACCGGCTGGCTGGTGCGCTTCGACCCGGCCCAGGTGGAGCTGGCGGCCCCCGAGATCCGCGTCCGCGGCTCCCTGCGGGCCCTGGAGAGCGACTCCTCCACGCTGGAGGTCGTCACCGACCACACCGTGGTCTATCCGCTGCGGCCCACCGGCGACGCCGACGCCCCGGTGTCGCTCTTCGTCGTCCGGCGCGAGCTGCACTTTCTCTTCGACCGGGACGACCTGCGGCTGAACCAGGCGCGGCTCAGCCTCTCCACCCTGGAGGCGGGCCCGCTCTCCTGCGCCGAGGACTCCGCCGCCCACCTGCACCCGCTGCTGGCCGGCCAGAGCGCGAAGAAGGGCGGCCCGGCCGGCACCGACCCCTACGCGACGGGCGGGGCCACGGCCCTGTGCGGGACGCTGGCGGAGGGCGCGCGGCCGAAGGCGTGAGCCCATCGGGGCTTACCCCGGCCCATCGCGGCCCGCCGGAGCCCACCGGGGGTGCGTAGGCCACCGGGGGTCGCCGGGGGCCGCCGGAGGCCGCTGGGGGTAGCCGGGGGCCGACGGGGGCTGACGGGGCGCCTTCCCGCTCAGGCCCCGTCGCGCGGCGGGCGGTCGTCCGGCGTCCCGGGACCGTCGCCCCGGTCCGGACCGCCCGAGGAACCGTCGCCGGAGCCGCCGCCGGAGCCGTCCGCGTCCCGCGTCCCCTCCGGTCGCGGCTGCGAGGCCGTGAACCCGCCGAAGCCGCGCCGCACCCGCCCGCCGAGGTCCCCGGCACCGCCCGCGATGTCGTTGACCAGCTTCATCAGCGGGTCCTTGGACGTGCGTACGTTCGAGGCGTAGCTGGACGCCGACTCCCGCCAGGAGTCCCGCACCGAGGCGTCCTTGTCCTCGTCGCGCCGCGGGTAGTGGCCGTCCATGATCCGCTGGTAGTCGCGGGACGCCGCCCACTTCTTCAGCTCCGCCGCCCGCACGGTGGTGAACGGGTGGGAGCGCGGCAGCACGTTCAGGATCTTCAGCACGGAGTCGCGCAGGTCGCCCCCGGCCTCGTACTCGTCGGCCTGCTCCAGGAAGGCGTCCACGTTCATCTCGTGCAGGTGGTTGCCGCCCGCGATCTTCATCAGGCCGCGCATCGACGCCTGGAGGTCCTGGCCGACCAGCAGCCCCGCGCGGTCGGCGGACAGCTCCGACTTGCGGAACCACTCGCGCAGCGCGGTCACGATCGCCATGATCGCCAGGTTGCCCAGCGGAATCCAGGCGACCCGGACGGCGAGGGAGGTCAGGAAGAGCAGGATGGTCCGGTACACCGAGTGGCCGGAGAGCGCGTGCCCGACCTCGTGCCCGACGACCGCCCGCATCTCCTCCTCGTCGAGCAGCTCGACGAGCCCGGTGGTGACGACGATGATCGGCTCGTCCAGGCCGATGCACATCGCGTTCGGGTTCGGGTCCTGGTTGACGTACATCGGCGGGACCTTCTCCAGGTCCAGGATGTAGCAGGCGTCGCGCAGCATGACGTTCAGATGGGCGAACTGCCGGTCCGAGACGCGCACCGAGTCGGACAGGAACAGCAGCCTGAGGCTCCGCTCGGGCAGCAGACCGCTGAGCGCCTTGAACACCGTGTCGAAACCGCTCAGCTTGCGCAGCGCCACCAGGGCGCTGCGGTCCGCGGGATGCTCGTACGCACGCGAGGAGATTCCCGGGAAGCGCCTGCGTGACCTGCTCGGCACGTGCTCGTGTCCGTTGCTCTCGTGGCCGTCGGCCATGTCTTCCCCCAGGTGCGTGTGGGTGTCCCTTTGCGAACCCTTGTGCGGGCCTTTGTGCGGTCCTGTCTGCCCCCGAAGCAGAGCCCAGCCTAGGCGGAGATACCGTGGACGGGCAGTACGTCTAAGGAGTCCGCGCCATGGAGCACTTTCCCCACGCCGTCCGCCTCGCCGAGGCCGCGAGCGCAGCCGAGCAGCAGGGGACGGGCAACCTGCTGCGGATCATCCTGGTCGTGATGGTGCTGGGTGGTGTGCTGACCGCGTGGTTCCTGCTGCGGGGCTACAAGCGGGAGGACGACTGAGGCGCCGGGAAGGTTCCCCGGACCGTCCCCAGGCCTTCCCCCGGACCGTCCCCAGGCCTTCCCCGGACCTTCCTCGGCCGTCCCGGACGGCGGAGTCGGCGTGATCGCGCGAGGGTGCCCCGCATACGATGAAGCGACGTCTTTATCCCGCCCACACGCGATAGGTCCTGCCGAAGATGAGCATTCACAGCACCGCCGCCCAGTTGGTCACCCTCGCCGCCGAGGGCGAGGAGCACGGTGGCAACCACCAGAGCCTCAGCCCCTACCTGACCGGCGGCGCCGCCTTCGTCATCCTGCTGCTCCTGCTGTGGATCACCACCCGCTTCAACCGGGACCGCTGAACCGGCCCACCACCCGCGAAGGGACCGGGGGAGGCCGGAGCCCCCAGGCCGGGCCGGTAGGGTCTGCACGCATGGGAGAGCAGGACATGCCTACCGGTCCGGTGAACGGGCCGGTGAGCGGCACGCCAAGCGGCACCGGGCAGCGACCGGACCCCGGTGACGACCCGTCACGCCCCGGCAGGCGCCGCCTCGGTGTCATGGGCGGCACCTTCGACCCGATCCACCACGGGCACCTCGTCGCGGCCAGTGAGGTCGCCTCGCGGTTCCACCTCGACGAGGTGGTCTTCGTCCCCACCGGCCAGCCCTGGCAGAAGAGCCACCGGGTGGTCTCCGCGGCCGAGGACCGGTACCTGATGACGGTCATCTCCACCGTCGAGAACCCGCAGTTCTCCGTGAGCCGCATCGACATCGACCGGGGCGGTCCGACGTACACCGTCGACACCCTGCGCGATCTGGCCGCGCTCAATCCGGACACGGACCTGTTCTTCATCACCGGCGCCGACGCCCTCGCCCAGATCCTCACCTGGCGGGACAGCGAGGAACTCTTCTCCCTGGCACACTTCATCGGCGTCACGCGTCCCGGGCACCACCTCACGGACGCGGGACTCCCCAAGGGCGGCGTCTCACTGATCGAGGTCCCCGCCCTCGCCATCTCCTCCACGGACTGCCGTGCGAGGGTCGCCAAGGGGGACCCCGTCTGGTACCTGGTGCCGGACGGTGTCGTGCGCTACATCGACAAGCGTCAGCTGTACCGCGGCGAGTGAGCCGAGAGGGGCACCGGTGAACGACCGATACGACGCGGGAGCGGGGTACGGCGGCGGCCAGGACGACCGGTACGAGCTCGTCGGCTACGACGAGTACGGCCGGCCCGTCTACCGCCCGGCCCCGGCACAGCCCGGCGCGCAGCAGACGTACGACCCGTACGCGCAGCAGACACAGCAGGGGCAGCAGCAGGGGCAGCCGGCGCAGCAGCAGTACCCCTACGACCCGTACGCCACCGGGGGACAGCAGCCCGCCCAGCCGTACGACCCCTACGGGGCGTACGGCACGGGCACGCAGCAGCAGGGCGGCTACGACACCGGGCAGCAGCCGCCGGTCCCGGCACAGGGCGGCTCGTACGACACCGGACAGCAGCCCCCGGTCCCCGCGCAGGGCGGCTACGACCCGTACGGGACCGGTGGCGGGGGCGTCGCCGGGAGCGGGCAGGTCCAGCAGGACCCCTACGGGCAGCCCGCGGCGCGCGGCGGGCAGCAGCGGGTCGCCGAGCAGAGCCCCCGCATCCCGCAGCAGTCCGGCCCCCGCGAGGAACCCGACGGCTCCGGACGGAGGGAGCCGGAGCAGCCGGAGGTACCGGAGGGGCCGGACTACCACACCGAGCAGTTCGCCTTCGTCGAGGAGCCGGACGGCGACTCCGAGGACGTCATCGACTGGATGGCGTTCACGGAGAACCGCACCGAGCGCCGCGAGGAGGCCCGGCGCCGCGCACGCGCGCGTGTCGTCGCGCTGGTCGTGGTGGTCGCCCTGGTCGCCGTCGGCGGCGTCGGCTACCTCTGGTACGCCGGGAAGCTGCCGGGACTGTCCTCCTCGGACTCCGGGACCGGGGAGACCACGGCGGCGGGCGCCCAGAAGCGCGACGTGATCGTCCTCCACCTGCACGACACCGACGGCGGCGGCACCTCCACGGCGCTGCTCGTGAACAACACCACCACCAAGCGGGCCACCACCGTGCTGGTCCCCAACTCCCTCTCGCTCTCCGGCGACGACGGCAGCGTCACCACGCTGGCCAAGTCCGTCGACGACGACGGGCCCGACGCGACCCGCGAGGCCATCGACTCGGCGCTCGGCACGGACATCGAGGGCAGCTGGCGGCTGGACACCCCCTACCTGCAGAACCTCGTCGACCTGGTCGGCAACGTCGAGGTCGACACCGACACCGACGTCCCCGACCCGGACGCGAAGTCCGGCGACAAGGACGGCACCGTCCTCGTCCACCAGGGCGAGAAGCAGACCCTCAGCGGCAAGATGGCCGTCGCCTACGCCACCTACCGGGCCTCCGGGGAGGCGCAGGACGCGCAGCTGGAGCGGTTCGGGCAGGTCGTGCAGGGCGTGCTGCGCAAGCTGTCCTCCGACGAGCAGGCGGCCACCACCACGATCCAGACCCTCGGCATGATCCTCGACCCGCCGCTCACCGACGCCGACCTCGGCTCCTTCCTGGCCGGCCTCGCCGACCTCGCCAAGAGCGGCGAGGCCGAGACGGCCCTGCTGCCGGTCCAGGACGACGGCACGCTCAGCGCCGAGGACAGCGCAGGCGTCGTCAAGGACGTCCTCGGCGGCACCGCGAAGAGCCCCGACAAGGACGCGGCGGTCAGCGTCTCCGTACAGAACGCCACCGGCGACAAGGACAACACCGCGAAGGTCCGCGTGACCCTGGTCAACGGCGGCTTCACCTTCCTGGAGGGCGGCACGGCCTCCTCCGCCGCCGCCACGTCGAAGGTGCTCTACGCGGACGCCGCCGACAAGGAGAACGCCACCGAGGTCGCCAAGACCCTCGGCCTGCCGACCGGCGCGGTCGCCGAGGGCGAGGTCTCCGCCAACGCGCGCGTGTCGGTCGTCCTCGGCCAGGACTACGAGCCGTCGTCCTGAGCGGACGACATCACATGGGGCGAGGTCGGCGGTCATGAGACCCTTGGGGTCAAGTGACCGTCGACCGAAAGCCTGGTAGTGACCGCGACCGACCGCTCCCTGGAGCTCATCAACACCGCCGCCCAGGCGGCCGCCGACAAGCTCGCGCACGACGTCATCGCCTATGACGTCAGTGACGTGCTGTCGATCACGGACGCCTTCCTGCTGGCCTCCGCACCCAACGACCGTCAGGTCAAGTCCATCGTCGACGAGATCGAGGAACGCCTCAGCAAGGAACTCGGCGCCAAGCCGGTCCGCCGCGAGGGCGACCGCGAGGCCCGCTGGGTCCTGCTCGACTACGTCGACATCGTCGTCCACGTCCAGCACAGCGAGGAGCGCGTCTTCTACGCCCTGGAGCGGCTCTGGAAGGACTGCCCCGAGCTGGAGCTGCCCGCCGACGCCAAGGCGACCCGCGGCAAGGCCGAGGAGCACGCCGCCAGCCAGGCCGCCGACGACACCCCGCAGCCGGGCGGGGAGTGGCGATGAGCAGTACCGACGAGGTGCCGGCCCCGTCCGGGCGGGGCCGCCGCGTCATCCTGTGGCGGCACGGCCAGACCTCGTGGAACGTGGAGCGCCGCTTCCAGGGCACCACCGACGTCGAGCTGACCGAGACCGGTGTCGCCCAGGCCCGCCGGGCGGCCCGGCTGCTGGCCGGCCTCAGGCCCGACGCGATCGTCGCCTCGGACCTCAAGCGCGCCACGCACACGGCGGCCGAGCTGGCCGCCCTCACCGGCCTCCAGGTCTCCTACGACGGGGGTCTCAGGGAGACGTACGCGGGCGCCTGGCAGGGCCTGACGCACGAGGAGATCATCGCCCGGTACGGCGACGAGTACGCGGCGTGGAAGCGCGGCGAACCGGTCCGCCGCGGCGGCGGTGAACTGGAGACCGAGGTCGCCGACCGCGCCGCCCCCGTGGTGCTGCGGTACCTGGAGAAGCTGCCGCAGGACGGCACCCTCGTCGTCGTCAGCCACGGCGGCACCATCCGCACCACCATCGGCCGCCTCATCGGCCTGGACGCGGGCAACTGGGAGGCCCTGGGCGGGCTGACCAACTGCTGCTGGTCCGTCCTCGGCGAGGGCGCCCGCGGCTGGCGGCTGCTGGAGCACAACGCCGGCACCCTGCCGGAGCAGGTGCTCGGCGACGACGACTGAGCGGCCGGGCGGCGCCCAGGGGCGCCGGGAGGCCGGATTTCACTTTCCGGCAGGTCGCAGGCTAAAGTTCTTCTTGTTCGCCCCGCCGAGCGGGAAGAACACCGGCCAGGGGCTATAGCTCAGTTGGTAGAGCGCCTGCATGGCATGCAGGAGGTCAGGAGTTCAATTCTCCTTAGCTCCACAGTAGGAACACGAGGAATCCCGTCCCCCACAGGGGACGGGATTTTTCGTTGCCTCCTTGAGCAACAGAAGTCCGCCGGGCGTATAGCTCTGTGTGGCTCTGTGGAGATCACCGCGGCCGCCGTGTCCGGACTGGTACTGAGGCGTCGCTGACCGTGTCGGTCCGGCCGTGGCAGAATCAAACGGCCGGAAGGGGGCGCGGCCCGACGGGAGGGAGTACCGATGCCTGCGAGCATCCTCGGGGACAGCGGTGGCAACTCCTGCGTGTGCATGGCCAGTGGCCACAGCTGGAGCTGATCGATGGGTGCACACAGGCGGAAGTGCGACTGGTGCGGCAGCGGCACCCCGATCGTGCGCGACATGGAGCCGGTCAACCCCGAGTACCAGTACTGGTGCGAGGAGTGCGCGCGGGCGCTGATCATAAAAGGCGACCCCATCGAGACGTACCGCGAACTGGAGGGCGAGCCGATCTACGGCCGCCTCCTGGAGGAGCACTGCACGCTCAAGCGGTTCTACTCCTTCGTGACCGCCTGAGGAGCCGGGCGAACCGGGCAGATCGGAAACGATTTGGTGTTGGACCCGGGGGACCGTGTAATGTTGGCGTCGCCGCCGGGGAAACCGGGCGGAGCGAAGCGGTAAAGCGCGGGGCTATAGCTCAGTTGGTAGAGCGCCTGCATGGCATGCAGGAGGTCAGGAGTTCAATTCTCCTTAGCTCCACAAGTACAGAAAAGATCCCCCGGGTCCTCGGACCCGGGGGATCTTCGTTGTGCGCTCGGCTCAGCGGCCGAGGGCGCGGCGTCCGCGCCCCTGGGAGAGCACCGGAAGGTTGCGGGACGGGGCCTGCGCGCGCGTGTCCTCCTCGATGCGCAGGGCCAGCGCGGGGCAGCGGCGCACCGCGCGGAGCGCCTTGGCCTCCGCGTAGCGTGGCACCTCCGCCTGCGCCACCGTCGGGAAGCCGTCGGCGCCGAGCTGGAAGACCTCCGGGAGGATGTCCGCGCACAGCCCGTGGCCGCGGCACAGCGTCCAGTCGACGAAGATCTTCTGGCGGCTGGGGCCGTTCTCCTCGGACGCGCCGCCGCCCGGGATGCCCGTCGGGGCCCTGCCCCCCTCGAAGAGCGGCAGCACGCCCTCCACGGGCCGTCCGCAGCCGTTGCCGAGGACGTGCGCGGCGAGGTCGTCAGTGAACGCCTTGACGGTCGACTCCAGGAACATCGCCGAGCCGTCCGGGTGCGAGCACGCGCCGCGCCGCTTCACGTTCCTGGCGACCTGCTTGACCGCCTCCAGGGCGGCCGGGCCACCGCCGTTCAGGATGTCCTCCAGGCCCCGCGCGGCGGCCGGCAGACCGAGGTAGCAGGGGCCGCACTGCCCGGCGCTCTCCTCGGCCAGCCACTGCGCCACCCGCAGTGACTCGCCCAGCGGACAGGTGTCGTGGCTGATCGGCAGGATCGCGCCGGCGCCCAGCGAACCGCCCACCGCGTCCAGCGAGTTGCGGGAGACGATCGCCTCGTCGACGGTCGCGGCGTCGATCCACTTGCCGTGGTAGCCGCCGGTCAGCACCCCTTGCGGGACCGGCGGGGCGCCGGCGAGCTGCAGGACGTAGCGGAGCGGTACGCCCGTGGGGACCTCGATCACCATGGGCCGGGCGACGGCGCCCGAGACGGTCAGCATGACGGTGCCCGGCTCGTCGTAGAGGCCGGTGTTGCCGTAGCGCTCCGGGCCGATGCGGGCGGCGATCGCCAGCTGGGCGAAGGTCTCGGCGTTGGAGAGCAGGGTCGGCAGGCCGCCGACGCCGCTCTTGGAGGCGCTGACCTTGCGGCCCGGCGGGATCGCCGGGCCGCCGTCGGCGGAGCGGATCAGCGAGGCCGCCGCGCCGGTCACCATCCGTACGGGATTGCGCTGCACGCGCGCGCGGAGCGCGGAACGGCGGCCGTTGCTGAGGCCGCGTTCGGCGAGCGCGGCCTCCATGGAGCGCTGCGTGGACTCACGGGTGACCCCGATGACGAGCGTGCGCGCGCCCATGGCCTCGGCACACAGCAGCGCGCCGTCCAGGATGAGGTGCGGGGCACGGTTGATCAGCACCGTGTCCTTGCGGCAGGCCGGTTCGTCCTCGCTGCCGTTGACGACGACTACCGGCCGTACGCCGCGCTTGATGGCCGCCTCGGCGACCGAGCGCAGCTTCTTGTGGAACGGGAAGCCCGCGCCGCCGCGGCCCCTGAGATTGATCGCTTCGGCGAGCTTCGCGAGCTGCTCGCCGCCCAGTGGTTCGAGCGGCCCGTGCACCTTCAGGTGCATGGGCAGATCCAGTCGTTCGACAAGGTCGAAGCCCGACGTCAGCTGAGGGAGACCGACGACGCGGACCTCGGGGACGTCGGGCAGGGCCTCGTTCACTTAAAGCCTCTCGTTCACTTGAAGCCTCCGGAAGGCGTGTTCCATGGTTCGCCCGCACCCGGGGCGTCGAAGTCGTACGACGCCGCGGGTGTCGGACCGGTGGCGGGACCGCTGTTGTACGTGTCGTCCGGGTAGTACGGGCCGGCGGCCGTGTTCGTCTCACCGGTGTCGTACACGTCACTCGGCTGCCGCCCGTAGGCGTCCGGACCGCCATAGGCGGGGATGTTGTATCCCGTGTCCGTGAGGGGGTCGTACGCCGACGGCGGGGCCTCGCCGACCGGCGGCGGGGACGGGACCGGCCAGCCGCCCGCGGGGCTGTTGCCGGGGTCCGCCACGGGCATCGCCGCGGTGGTGCCGAAGTCCTGCGGCATCGGTGTAGGTGTCGGCATGGGCGCGGTCGCGTCGGGCGCGGGGGGTGCCGGCGTCCGCGGCGGGGTGGAGACGGCGCGGTAGGCCGCCGCGAAACCGTTCACCGGCTCGCGGACCGTCTGCGTCGCCCCGGTGTCGTACGACGGCGGAGCGGCCGCGCGCTGCCGGGGCACCTGGACGTTCTCGTAGCCCGGCAGGTAAGGGCCGGAGTTCCGGACGTTCTCGTAGCCCGGCAGCGGGGAGCCGGCCGGCGGGACGTTCTCGTAGCCCGGCAGGGCGGAACCGGTCCCCGCGCGGGAGCCCTTTTCCTGCCGCGGCTCCGCGCGCTCCTGTCGCTCCGCGCGGTCCTGCCGCTCCGCGCGGTCCTGCCGGTCCGCGGTGCCGAGGAGCGTGGTCACGCGGTCGGCGATCCGGCGCTTGACGGGAGTCGGCGCGGCGCGCAGGGCGAGGGCCGCCATGACGCCGATCACGGACAGCCCGTAGAGGACCGTGAAGAGGGGTTTGGCCGCGCGGCCCGCGTAGAGGCCGTGCAGCAGCGCCGCGCACCACGCCGGGTAGGCCAGCATGTGCATGGCCCGCCAGCGCGCGGCGACGGGAGCGGGGGAGGCGAACCGGTTGCGCAGGGCGCCGGTCACGCCCACGAAGATCATGAGGAGTCCGGCGAGGGTGCCGAGGCCGATGAGGAAGCCCCGGCCGCCGAACTGCTCGTCCTCGGTGAGCAGCAGGCCGAAGGGGATCACCGCGGCGACCCAGGTGGTGTGCGCCAGCGCCAGCTTGACGGCGACGTGCACCAGCAGGAAGACGATCGAGGCGACGGCGGTGGTGCGGTGCACCGCCTGCGCGAGGATGCGCTGGCGTGCGACGAGCAGGATCCGGTCCTGGGCGACCAGACCCCAGATCACCGAACAGCTGAGGCAGACCAGGGCCAGGACGCCGGCGCCGAAGTCGAGGAACGACGCGACGGACTCGCCCGCCGGGGCGGCGACCGTGGCGCCGGCGGTACTGAGGGGAGGAGGGTTCATGGGGGCACTCCGAGCGGTTCGGGGAAGCGGTCCCGGTGCCGCACTCTAAGTGGCGCCATACCCGTGGGTACGAGGTTTTGGTTATTGCGTCGTTACCAAATGACTATGCGCTCGTTGTGATGTCCCTTAGCGGCCGTTACGCGAAGTAAACCTTGACTGACGTTCAGTCGATACGGGTAAGAGTGACGGCTCGATCGGTGACTGCTGTACCCTGACGCCATGCGTGCCGTACGCCTTCTGCTTAGCGAGCCGCGCTGATCAGTACCGACCTCCGGCGCTCCGGACGGTCGGCATCGGCGCGGCGTCCCCTCCTGTGCGAGGGGATTTTTCATTTCTGTCCCGTGTCAGAGCGGCAGATGAAAGTCGCGGCCGCAGGCGAAGACGATCGATGGAGCTTTGAGAATCATGAGCGAGACGAACCCCGCCGCCCCCGCCGAGGCGGCGGCACCGCACCGCTACACGGCCGCCCTGGCGGCCGAGATCGAGGCACGCTGGCAGGACTTCTGGGACGCCGAGGGCACCTACGCCGCCCCCAACCCCACCGGTGACCTGGCGGGCGACCCGGCCGTGGTCGCCCGGCCCGAGAAGTTCATCATGGACATGTTCCCCTACCCGTCGGGTTCGGGCCTGCACGTCGGCCACCCCCTGGGCTACATCGCCACCGACGTCTTCGCCCGCTTCCAGCGGATGACCGGCCACAACGTCCTGCACACCCTGGGCTTCGACGCCTTCGGCCTGCCCGCCGAGCAGTACGCGGTGCAGACCGGCACGCACCCGCGCGTGTCGACCGAGGCCAACATGGAGAACATGAAGGCCCAGCTGCGCCGGCTGGGCCTGGGCCACGACAAGCGCCGGTCGTTCGCCACGATCGACCCGGAGTACTACAAGTGGACCCAGTGGATCTTCCTGCAGATCTTCAACTCCTGGTACGACGCCGACGCGCAGCGGGCCCGGCCGATCGCCGAGCTGGTCGCCGCCTTCGAGTCCGGTGAGCGCGCCGTCCCCGGCGGCCGTACCTGGGCCGCGCTGAGCGAGACCGAGCGCGCCGACGTCCTGGGCGAGTACCGCCTGGCCTACGCCTCCGACGCGCCCGTCAACTGGTGCCCCGGCCTGGGCACCGTGCTGGCCAACGAGGAGGTCACCGCCGACGGCCGCTCCGAGCGCGGCAACTTCCCCGTCTTCAAGTCCAAGCTGCGCCAGTGGAACATGCGGATCACCGCTTACGCCGACCGGCTGCTGGACGACCTGGAGGAGCTGGACTGGCCCGAGGCCATCAAGCTGCAGCAGCGCAACTGGATCGGCCGCTCCGAGGGCGCCCGCGTCGACTTCCCCGTCGACGGCGAGCACATCACCGTCTTCACCACCCGGCAGGACACCCTGTTCGGCGCGACGTACATGGTGCTGGCGCCCGAGCACCCGCTGGTCGAGAAGTTCACCCCGGACGCCTGGCCCGAGGGCACGCACGAGGTGTGGACCGGCGGCCACGCCACCCCCGCCGAGGCCGTCGCCGCCTACCGCGCGCAGGCCGCGTCCAAGTCCGACGTCGAGCGCCAGGCCGAGGCCAAGGACAAGACGGGCGTCTTCACCGGCGTGTTCGCCGTGAACCCCGTCAACGGCGAGAAGATCCCCGTCTTCATCGCCGACTACGTCCTGATGGGCTACGGCACCGGCGCGATCATGGCCGTCCCCGCGCACGACACGCGTGACTTCGCCTTCGCCCGCGCCTTCGAGCTGCCGATGCGCTGCGTCGTCGAGCCGTCCGACGACCGCGGCACCGACCCGTCCACCTGGGACGACGCCTTCGCCTCGTACGACGCGAAGATCGTCAACTCCTCGGGTGCGGACATCTCCCTGGACGGGCTGGGCGTGGTGGACGCCAAGGCGCGCATCACCGAGTGGCTGACCGGCCGCGGCATCGGCGAGGGCACCGTCAACTTCCGTCTGCGCGACTGGCTGTTCAGCCGCCAGCGCTACTGGGGCGAGCCCTTCCCCATCGTCTACGACGAGGACGGCATCGCCCACGCCCTGCCCGAGTCGATGCTGCCGCTGGAGCTGCCCGAGGTCGAGGACTACTCCCCGCGCACCTTCGACCCGGACGACGCCGACACCCGGCCCGAGACGCCGCTGTCCCGGAACGAGGACTGGGTTCACGTCACCCTGGACCTGGGCGACGGCCGCGGACCGCGCAGGTACCGCCGCGAGACCAACACCATGCCCAACTGGGCCGGTTCCTGCTGGTACGAGCTGCGCTACCTGGACCCGCACAACAGCGAGAAGCTGGTCGACCCGGAGATCGAGCGCTACTGGATGGGCCCGCGCGAGGGCCGGCCGCACGGCGGCGTCGACCTGTACGTCGGCGGCGCCGAGCACGCCGTGCTGCACCTGCTGTACGCGCGCTTCTGGTCCAAGGTTCTGTTCGACCTGGGGCACATCTCCTCGGCCGAGCCGTTCCACAAGCTGTTCAACCAGGGCATGATCCAGGCCTACGTCTACCGCGACGCGCGCCGTATCGCCGTCCCCGCGACCGAGGTCGAGGAGCGCGACGGCGCCTACTTCTACCAGGGCGAGGAGGTCTCCCGGCTGCTGGGCAAGATGGGCAAGTCCCTGAAGAACGCCGTCACCCCCGACGAGATCTGCGCCGAGTACGGCGCCGACACCCTGCGCCTGTACGAGATGGCGATGGGCCCGCTGGACGTCTCCCGGCCGTGGGACACGCGCGCGGTGGTGGGCCAGTTCCGGCTGCTGCAGCGGCTGTGGCGCAACGTCGTCGACGAGGCCACCGGCGAGGTGACGGTCACCGACGACCAGCCGGACGAGGCGACGCTGCGAGCGCTGCACAAGGCGATCGACGGGGTCCGCGGCGACCTGGAGGGCATGCGCTTCAACACCGCCATCGCCAAGGTCACCGAGCTGAACAACCACCTGACCAAGGCCGGCGGTCCCGTCGCCCGCCCGGTCGCCGAGGCCCTGGTGCTGATGGCCGCGCCGCTGGCCCCGCACGTCGCCGAGGAACTGTGGCGCAAGCTGGGCCACACCGACTCCGTCGTCCACCGGAACTTCCCGGTCGCCGACCCGGCCTACGTCGTCGACGAGACCGTCACCTGCGTCGTCCAGATCAAGGGCAAGGTCAAGGCGCGGCTGGAGGTCGCCCCGTCCATCTCCGACGCGGAGCTGGAGAAGGTGGCGCTGGCCGACGAGAAGGTCGTCGCGGCTCTGGGCGGCGCCGGGGTGCGCAAGGTGATCGTGCGGGCGCCGAAGCTGGTGAACATCGTGCCGGCGTGACCCTCTCTGCCCGGTGGGTGAGCGGTGGGCGAGCGGTAGGCACGCGGTAGGTATGCGGTAGGGGTGATCCCCTACGGGCAGGTTCGGGGTTCCAGCTGGAACCCCGAACCTGCCCGCTGCGTTTACGGTGGAAGAGTGGCGCGGCGCGCGCTGCCAGGCGCCCCAGGGCACAGGAGGAGCACCGTGGAAGCAGTGATCACCGTAATCGCCCTGCTCTTCGTGCTCATGGTGGTCCTCGGCGCCTACGCCACGGTGAAGGCCGTCGGTGCGGCCCGGCGCGGCGTGGACCGCACCCTCACCCAGGCCCGCCGCACGGTCGAGGACCACACCCTGCGCGCCAGGTCCCTCGCCCAGCCCGGCACGGCCGGTGAGGTCGCGCGGCTGCGGCTGGCGCTGCGCACGTCCATGCGGGCCACGCAGGACGCGCTGCACGCGGGCGTGGCCGACGACGAGTCCCTCAAGGAGTCCCTGGCCCTCTTCGAGCGGCTCAGCGCCCACGGCCACGAACTCGACGGCGAGCTGCGGCGCCTGGAGTCCGAGCCCGACCGCGCCGCCCTCACCGGGAGCCTGCCCGCCCTGCGGGAGCGCACCGAGCGCGTCGTCCAGGCCGCCGACTCCCTGCGCTGGGCCGCCCGTGACCGGGCCCGCCGCTTCGCCGACGAGGACCTGGACACGCTGAGCGCGCAGATCGACGTCGAGGCGGGCGCCCTGCGGCACTGGACGCGAGTCGACCAGCCCGAGCGGTCCGACCGACCCGACCGACCCGACCGGCCTGAGCGGTCGGAGCGGCCTGAGTGGTCGGAACGGACCGAAAAGGCTGCGGGCGGCGACGGGGAGCGCGCGGAGACGGGGAAGGGGTGGTCCGGAGTGCCGAGGCCGGCCATCAACCCGACCGCGCCGCGCCCGGTCTACCCGTGGCAGAAGAAGGCCCGTCCGGAGAGCACGACCTGATCCGGCCCCCTTCGGGCAGGTGACAGGGCCGGGCTGCCGTCCGCGCGCTACGCCAGGTAACCTCCAGCTCATGTCCCGCCATGTCGCGATCGTCACCGATTCAACGGCCTACCTGCCGCCCCGGACGATGGAGCGCCACGGCATCACCGCGGTGCCCCTGACCGTGGTCCTCGGAGACCGGGCGCTGGAAGAGGGCACCGAGATCTCCACCCGCTCGCTCGCCCAGGCACTGCAGAAACGCCGCCCGGTGACGACGTCCCGCCCCGCCCCGGAGCTGTTCGCCGAGACCTACCGCAAGGCCGCCGAGAACGGCGCCACGGGCGTGGTCTCCCTCCACCTCTCCGCCGAACTGTCGGGCACCTACGACGCGGCGGTCCTCGCCGCGCGCGAGGCACCCGTCCCGGTACGGGTCGTGGACACCGGCATGATCGCCATGGCCCTGGGCTTCTGCGCGGTCTCCGCGGCCGAGGCGGCGGAGCACGGCGGAACGGCCGACGAGGCCGTCACGGCGGCGGAGAAACGAGCCGCGGGCACGTCCGCCTACTTCTACGTCGACACCCTCGACTACCTGCGCCGGGGCGGCCGGATCGGTGCCGCCCAGGCCCTGTTCGGCTCGGCGCTGGCGGTGAAGCCGCTGCTGCGGCTGGACGGTGGCCGGATCGAGCCGCTGGAGAAGGTCCGCACCGCCTCCCGGGCCATCGCCCGCCTTGAGGAGATCGCCGCCGACCGGGCGGGCGGTGCGGAGGTCGACATCGCCGTCCACCACCTCGCCGCACACGACCGCGCCGGCGCCTTGGCCGACCGGCTCCGGACTCGGGTACCGGGCCTGGCGGACCTGCACGTGAGCGAGGTGGGGGCGGTGATCGGGGCGCACACCGGGCCTGGATTGCTGGGGGTTGTGGTGTCGCCGAGGTGAGGGTCGAAACGCCGTAGGGCGGCACGTCGAGGCCCGTGGCGTGGGCACTCGTGTGAGTGACGGAGTTATCCACAGCCGGGTGTCCGTCCACAGAAACACACCTTGATCATCGCGAGGGCGCCGGTCTGCCCGATCCTCGTCGCATGGCACTTCGATCACGTCCTCGCACAGTGGCTCCGACCAGTGGTCCGGGCCGTCCTCCCGCCTCCGACGGCCGGTTCCGCCACCGCCGTCCCCCGCAGGCACGCGGCCGAGTGCGGCACCACGGCAGGCGCGCCTCGGGGGAGGAACTCCGCAGGCGGGCCGAGGTGTTGTTCGGCGAACGGGCCCAGGGGAAGGCACCACCGATCAGCGGTGTCGCGGGCGATGCCGCGCGCGATGTAGCGGGCGATGCCGCGCGCGATGTAGCGGGCGGTACGGGGGATGTCCCGGAAGCCGCTGACCTAGGGCTCCCCGGCATCCACAGCGACTCCGGCAACTCCGGCGAGTCGGTTGAGCTGGCTGAGCCGAATGGGTCGATTGGGCCGATTGGGCCGATTGGGTCGAACGGGTCGACGGAGTTGGCTGAGACAGCTGAGGCGGGTTCCCGCCGGGAGCGTGTCCGGCTGGCGCTGCGGGAGCGGATGCCGGTGTGGTGGCAGTCGAGGTGCGGACTGGAACGCCGCAGTGTGCTGGCGCTGACCGTCGTGCTCCTGGCCGCCGCCGGCCTCGCGGCGCAGCACTTCTGGACCGGACGGCCCCAGCCGGTGAGCGCGCCCGACCTGGTGCGGGCGGCGGAGACGCCGTACGACGACCGGAGCGGCACGGCGGCGGGAGCGGTGGGGGCGGGAGCGGGAGCGACGGGGCCCACCGGCGCACCACCCACCGCACCCGGAGCCACCGCGGGCGCCGAGATCGTCGTGGACGTCAGCGGCAAGGTCCGCGATCCCGGAGTCCACAGCCTGCCGGCCGGCTCCCGGGTGACGGACGCCCTGCGCGCGGCCGGGGGAGTGCGGCCCGGCACGGACGTGGACGGGCTCAACCGGGCGCGCTTCCTGGTGGACGGTGAGCAGGTGGTGGTGGGGGAGGGGGTACCGCCCGCGGGCACGGGCGGTCCGGCGGCCGGGACGGCCGGTGTGGGCAGTGCGGCCGGCGCGGTACCGGGTGGGATGCCCGGCACACCGATCTCTCTCAACGCCGCCACCGTCGAACAGCTCGACACACTGCCGGGCGTCGGCCCCGTACTGGCCGGACACATCATCACCTACCGGACCGAACGCGGCGGCTTCCGCTCGGTGGACGAGTTGCGCGAGGTCAACGGGATCGGTGAGCGCCGCTTCGCCGACCTGCGCGACCTGGTACGGCCATGACGCGCCGCCCCGGCCCGGCCCTGCCGGACGGCCGCTCTGCCACGCGCCCGGCGCAGGAGCGGCCCAGAGCCGCTGTCCACGCAGCCTCCGGGAAGCGGCTCGGTGCCGCGCGCCCCCGGCAGGAGGGCCCGGCCGACCTGCGCCTGGTGCCACCCGCACTCGCCGCCTGGGCCACGGCGGCACTGATGCCGGACGTGCCGTCCGGCCGGGTCGTGAGTGTGGTGGCCGGCTGCGCGGCGATCGCGGGAGGTCTGCTGCTGTGGCGCCGCGGACGCCGGGGCGAACCGGGGGACGAACCTCGGCGGCCCGACGTACGAGGCCGACACCGACCCGCGCTCGCGGCCCTGTTGCTCTGCATCGCCGCGGCCGCCGCCTCGGCAGGGCTGCACGGAGCCGATCTCCGCCGGGGCCCGGTGCCGGAGCTGGCCCGGCGGTACGCCACCGTGACCGCCGAAGCGGAGGTCACGTCCGTCCCGAAGCTGACCCGGCCCCGGGTCCAGGGCGACAGAGAGGCACCGCCTGCCGTACTGATCGACGCCGAACTGCGCCGCGTGGACCGGAAGGACAGAACGGAGGTTGACGGGACGGAGGCTGACGGGACAACGAGGGCCGGGACGGCGACGGACAAGACCGGGACGGACGAGACAGGGACGGACGAGACGGGGACGGAGACGGACGAGACTGGGACGGACGAGACGGGGACGGACGGAACGCGGACGCGGACGCCGGTACGGCTGATCGTCGACCTCGCCGCCCCGGAGGGTGCCCCGACGAGGAAGGCGGCCGGGGACTCGCCCTGGCTGGATCTGCTGCCGACCACCCGTGTGCGGGTCGTCGCGAGTGCGGCACCCGCGGCGACGGGCGGTGACCGGATCGCAGCCGTCCTGCGGATACGGGGCGCTGAGCCACCGGACGTCGTGGCCGGACCGTCGACCACACAGCGTCTCGCGGGACGACTGCGCGCCGGCCTGCGGACGGCCACCGACGACCTGTCGCCGGACGCACGGGCGCTGCTGCCGGGTCTGGTCGTGGGCGACACCGCGCGGATCACCCCCGACCTGGACGAGGCGTTCAAGGAGACCGACCTCACCCACACCCTCGCCGTGAGCGGCGCCAACTTCACCATCCTGCTCGCCCTGCTGCTGGGGCCGCCCGGCCTCGCGCGGTACAGCGAACGCCGGGGACTGGCACCCCGATTGGGCATCCCGCTGCGGACGACCGCACTGCTCGGCGCGGGGCTGGCCCTGGGGTTCACGGTGGTCTGCGGACCCGATCCGAGCGTGCTGCGGGCCGCGGCGTGCGGGGGCGTCGCGCTGCTCGCCCTGGCCACCGGTCGCCGCAGATCCCTGATCCCGACCCTTGCCACGGCGGTCCTGCTGCTCGTCCTCTACGACCCCTGGCTCGCCCGGAGCTACGGCTTCCTGCTCTCGGTGCTGGCCACCGGCGCCCTGCTCACGCTGGCACCGCGCTGGAGTGCCTCGCTCCGCGGCCGCGGGATGCCGCCCCGGCTCGCCGAGGCGCTGGCCGCCGCGGGCGCCGCACAGGCGGTGTGCGGACCGGTCGTGACCGTTCTGTCGGCGCGGGTGAGCCTGGTGGGGGTGCCGTGCAATCTGCTGGCCGAGTTCGCCGTGGCACCGGCCACGGTGCTTGGCTTCGGGGCGCTGGTGACCGCGCCGCTCGCGATGCCCGTCGCCGAGGTGCTGGCCCGGTGTGCGGGCTGGCCGGCCGGGTGGCTCGCGGAGGTCGCCAGGACCGGGGCGGCGCTGCCCGGCGCGGGAGTGGACTGGCCCGGGAGCTGGACGGGAGCGGCCCTGCTGGCGCTGCTCACGGTGGGTGCGCTGTTCGCGGTGCGGAGGTTGCTGCGGCATCCCTGGTGGTGCGGGCTGTGCGCGGTGGCGCTGGTCGTGGCGGTGATCCGGCCGGCGCCGTTGACCAGGACGGTCACGGGCTGGCCGCCGCCGGGCTGGCGGCTGGTGATGTGCGATGTCGGGCAGGGGGACGCGATGGTCCTCGCGGCGGGCCCCGGGGCGGGCGTGGTGGTGGACGCCGGTCCTGATCCCGGCCTCGTGGACCACTGTCTGCGGTCGTTGGGGGTCACCCGTGTCCCGCTCGTGCTGCTGACACACTTCCACGCCGACCATGTGGCGGGTCTGCCCGGAGTGCTGCGGGGACGTTCGGTGGGCGCGATCGAGACGACCGGTCTGGAGGAGCCGGCGGATCAGGCGGACTCCGTGCGCGGACAGGCGGCGGCACGGCGGATCACGGTGCGGCATGCCGTGGCCGGGGAGCGGCGGCGGACCGGCGCGCTGGAGTGGGAGACGGTGTGGCCTCCGGCGAGTACGGTGCCGGGCCGGGTGCCGGGTTTCGAGGGACCGAACGACGCCAGTGTGGCCCTGCTGGTCGATGCCGCGGGGCTGCGGCTGCTCCTGCTCGGGGACCTCGAACCGCCGGCCCAGCGGGCGTTGGCCGGGTCGGAGGTGGCTCCGGCGCTCGAAGGGGTGGACGTGGTCAAAGTGGCACACCACGGCTCGGCCCACCAGGACTTCGGTCTCCTGCGCCGGACGGCCCCGAGGGTGGCGTTGATCTCGGCAGGCGAGGACAACACGTACGGCCACCCCGCCCCCGTCACCCTCGCGGCACTGCGCGCCCAGGGAGCCACGGTCCTCCGCACGGACCGCGACGGCGCCCTGGCGGTCATGGGCACGGGGGAGAACCTCAGGACGACGGTGACAGGGGGCTGAAGAAGGAAACAAGGAAACGAGGAAAGGCCATGCGACCCGCGTCACCGTCCCGCTGTGCCCCGGCTATGCGGATCCCGTGCGAAACCCGTACCTGAGTCTTCAATTCGGGCTACACCGGGGCCACTCGGCCGCAGTGCAGTCACATAGGCCGGATTGCTGTGATGTAGTCCCGTGTTGCCTGGAAAGCCTCAACGGTGATCGAATGCATCTTCGGTAACGGATGGTTCGGATGGTTCGCGTCGTGCAGAGGGTGTCGAAGATGATCGGCCGCTTGTTGGGAAGCCGTACGAAGCGGGTGCAGCGGACGGGGCCCCTGGCCGCGGTGCAGGTTCCGCAGAGCGCCGGGGTGCTGAGCTGCCGGGTGCTGGACCCGGTCGGCGAGCCGGTGGCGCACGCCGAGCTGACGGTGAGCGACAGCATGGGGCGCAAGGTCGTCGGCGGCGGGACGGATCCTTACGGTTCGTTCGTCGTGGCGGTGCCGGCCGGGGAGTACCGGCTGGCGGTGTCGGCGGAGGGGTTCACCCCGTACCGGGCGGCCGTGACGGTGGTCGAGGACTCGCTCTCCTCCCTCGGTGACGTGACGCTCCAGGTCGCAGCGCCGCCCGAGCTGCCCGTGGCCGGTGACTGGGAGATCGAGCCGGCACACTCCTCGATCGGGTTCACCGCGCGGCACATCGGGCTGGCGCGGATCCACGGCCGGTTCAACTCCTTCGCCGGGGCGGTGCGGATCGGTGAGGACATGGAGCAGTCGGCGATGCACGTCGTGATCGACGCGGCGTCCATCGACACCAATGTGCGGATGCGCGACGATCACTTGCGGTCGGCGGATTTCCTGGACGCGGCGAGGTATCCGACGCTGGAGTTCTACAGCGACCGGTTCGCCCACCGGGGCGGCAACCGGTGGGCGGTCACCGGCGGGCTGTCGCTGCACGGGGTGACGCGGACGGTCACGCTGGACGCGGAGTACCTCGGGCTCGGCAACGGCATGGAGGGCGAGGTGCGGGCGGCCTGCCGGGCCACCACGGAACTGCACCGCGACGACTTCACGGTGAGCTGGCAGACCATGCTGGCGCGCGGCATCGCCGTGGTCGGGCCGAGCATCACCATCGACCTCGACGTGCAGATCGTCCAGAAGGGCTGAGCCGGCGGCTGGTGCGGCCAGTGCGGCCGGCTGTCGGACAATGGCCCACGTGAGCGACGTGAGACATGTCCTGGTGCTGCCCGACCGTGACGCCGCGGAGGAGGTGGCGGAGGCGCTCGGGGAGCGGTTCGGCGTCAGCGAGGAGCCGCGGCTCGTCCGGGACGCGCTGGCCGGGGAGGACGACGCCGAGGACGCCCAGTGGCTGGTCGTCCTGCGGGACGAGGAGGGGCGTCTGGACGCCGGCGAGCTGGACGAGTTCGCGGCCGAGTGGGAGGGCTGGCGCGAGGAGCCCTAGTGCCTGGCGCACTCGCCGCCCCGGACGTGTTGTCAGTGGCCCGTGCGATGCTTGTCGCGATGGCCAGGAAGACTGCGAACGACGACCCTCTCGCCCCGGTGACACTCGCCGTGGGCCAGGAGGACCTTCTGCTCGACCGTGCCGTGCAGGAGGTGGTGGCCGCCGCCAGGGCCGCCGACGCCGACACGGACGTACGCGACCTCACCCCGGACCAGTTGCAGCCCGGCACGCTCGCCGAGCTGACCAGTCCGTCGCTCTTCGCGGAGCGCAAAGTCGTGGTCGTACGCAATGCGCAGGACCTGTCCGCCGACACGGTCAAGGACGTGAAGGCGTATCTCGGCTCGCCCGCCGAGGAGATCACCCTCGTGCTGCTGCACGCGGGCGGTGCCAAGGGCAAGGGGCTGCTGGACGCCGCGCGCAAGGCCGGGGCGCGGGAGGTGGCGTGCCCGAAGATGACGAAGCCGGCGGACCGGCTGGCCTTCGTGCGCGGTGAGTTCCGTACGGCGGGGCGGTCGGCGACGTCCGAGGCGTGCCAGGTGCTGGTCGACGCCATCGGCAGCGACCTGCGGGAGCTGGCCTCAGCGGTGTCCCAGCTGGTGGCGGACGTGGAGGGGACGATCGACGAGGCGGTCGTCGGGCGGTACTACACGGGCCGGGCCGAGGCCTCCAGCTTCACGGTCGCCGACCGGGCCGTGGAGGGCCGGGCCGCGGAGGCGCTGGAGGCGTTGCGGTGGTCGCTGGCGACCGGTGTGGCGCCGGTGCTGATCACCAGTGCTCTCGCGCAGGGTGTGCGGGCGATCGGCAAGCTGTCCTCGGCGCGCGGGGGACGACCCGCCGACCTCGCCCGGGAGCTGGGCATGCCGCCCTGGAAGATCGACCGGGTGCGGCAGCAGATGCGTGGCTGGACGCCCGACGGGGTGGCCGTGGCGCTGCGCGCGGTGGCCGAGGCCGACGCGGGCGTCAAGGGCGGCGGCGACGATCCCGAGTACGCGCTGGAGAAGGCGGTCGTCATCATCGCGGGGGCCGCCCGCTCCCGAGGACGCCACAGCTGAAGCTTCCGCGTCGGACATCGGAAAAAGCCGAGGCCCCGTCTCAAGAAGGACGGGGCCTCGGCAGCACGCTTGAGGTGAACCCACACCCGCGTGGCGAACGCAGGCCGCGTGTGGGTCCGGGGTGCCGGTCGGGAGCGGATGAGAGAGGGCCCGCTCTGGGTCCTTCCGGCGGTCAGATCAGGAAGGGGTTCAGCCCTGGACGGACGCGACCTTCTGCGCCAGCGCCGACTTCTTGTTGGCAGCCTGGTTCTTGTGGATGACGCCCTTGGAGACGGCCTTGTCGAGCTGACGCGCGGCGACGCGCTGGTACTCGGTGGCCTTCTCGACGTCACCCGCGGCAGCGGCCTCGCGGGCCTTGCGGATCGCGGTCTTCAGGGAAGACTTGACGGCCTTGTTGCGCAGCCGGGCCTTCTCGTTGGTCTTGATCCGCTTGATCTGGGACTTGATGTTCGCCACGAATGAGCCTTTTCAGGTTCTGGCGCGGGGCCGCGAGGGTCCCGTGCCGATGATTTCCAGAGGACGTGTCTCACGCTGAGAGGGCAAGAGACACAGCCACCCACACTACCAGCGGCCCGTACGGGGTCCCAAACCCGCTCTCGAACCCCTCCTCGTCCCGTCCGGTGCCCGCGCGCATGGGACGATGGAAGCTACGTATAGATCCGACCCGAGACCGCAGACACTGCGGACGCCTCAAGAATCAGGACCCTGCGTGCCCGCGATCCCCAGCCATGTGCCCGAGCCGAGCCGAACCGACCCGGCTCTGATCCGCAACTTCTGCATCATCGCGCACATCGACCACGGCAAGTCCACGCTCGCCGACCGGATGCTCCAGCTGACCGGTGTGGTCGAACAGCGGCAGATGCGCGCCCAGTACCTCGACCGCATGGACATCGAGCGCGAGCGCGGCATCACGATCAAGTCCCAGGCGGTGCGTCTGCCGTGGGCCCCGACCGAGGGTCCCGACCAGGGCACGGCGCACATCCTCAACATGATCGACACCCCGGGACACGTCGACTTCACCTATGAGGTCTCGCGGTCGCTGGCCGCGTGCGAGGGGACCGTCCTCCTCGTCGACGCCGCCCAGGGCATCGAGGCCCAGACCCTCGCCAACCTGTACCTGGCGATGGAGAACGACCTCACGATCATCCCCGTACTGAACAAGATCGACCTGCCGGCCGCGCAGCCCGAGAAGTTCGCCGACGAGCTGGCCAATCTCATCGGCTGCGACCCGTCGGACGTGCTGAAGGTCTCCGCGAAGACCGGTCTCGGCGTAGAGGCGCTGCTTGACCGGGTCGTCGAGCGCATCCCGGCTCCGGTGGGTGTCGCCGACGCCCCCGCCCGCGCGATGATCTTCGACTCGGTCTACGACTCCTACCGTGGTGTCGTGACGTACGTCCGTGTCATCGACGGCCAGCTCAACAAGCGTGAGCGCATCCGGATGATGTCCACCGGCGCCACCCACGAGCTGCTGGAGATCGGCACCAACTCGCCGGAGATGCTCTCCGCCGACGGTCTCGGCGTCGGTGAGGTGGGTTACCTGATCACCGGCGTGAAGGACGTCCGCCAGTCCAAGGTCGGTGACACCGTCACCAGCCAGCACAAGGGCGCGGAGGAGGCACTCGGCGGGTACAAGGACCCGAAGCCGATGGTCTTCTCCGGGCTGTACCCGCTGGACGGGTCCGACTACCCGGAGCTGCGCGAGGCCCTGGACAAGCTCCAGCTCAACGACGCCGCGCTGGTCTACGAGCCGGAGACCTCCGCCGCCCTCGGCTTCGGCTTCCGCGTCGGCTTCCTCGGCCTGCTCCACCTGGATGTGATCCGGGAGCGGCTGGAGCGCGAGTTCGGGCTCGACCTGATCGCCACCGCGCCCAACGTGGTCTACCGGGTGGTCATGGAGGACGGGGTCGAGCACACCGTCACCAACCCGAGCGAATTCCCCGAAGGCAAGATCAACGAGGTGTACGAGCCGGTCGTGCGGGCCACGATCCTCGCGCCGACCGAGTTCATCGGTTCGATCATGGAGCTGTGCCAGACCCGGCGCGGCACCCTGCTCGGCATGGACTACCTCTCCGAGGACCGGGTGGAGATCCGCTACACCCTCCCCCTCGCCGAGATCGTCTTCGACTTCTTCGACCAGCTGAAGTCCAAGACGCGCGGCTACGCCTCGCTCGACTACGAGCCCACCGGTGAGCAGACGTCGTCCCTGGTCAAGGTGGACATCCTGCTGCACGGCGACAAGGTGGACGCCTTTTCGGCGATCACGCACAAGGACGCGGCGTACGCGTACGGTGTGCGGCTCGTCGCCAAGCTGCGCGAGCTGATCCCCAGGCAGGCGTTCGAGGTGCCGATCCAGGCGGCCATCGGCTCCCGTGTCATCGCCCGCGAGACCATCCGCGCCATCCGCAAGGACGTCCTCGCCAAGTGCTACGGCGGTGACATCTCCCGCAAGCGGAAGCTGCTGGAGAAGCAGAAGGAAGGCAAGAAGCGGATGAAGATGGTGGGTTCCGTGGAGGTTCCCCAGGAAGCCTTCATCGCCGTCCTCTCCAGTGATGACAGCGCGGGGTCGGGCAAGGGCAAGAAGTAACCGCCCAACCGGACACATGGGGCCCGTCGTGCGAAAGCGCGGCGGGCCTTCGCGTACCCGGGGCGTCTCCGTTCGGGGGAAGTGACAGGCCATTGACCCTTACGTACCGGCCGGTCGGGCTTTACTCTGATCCTCTGCTCGATAGTTACTCGTGAGTTAAACAACGCCTCGCCAGTGAAACCACCGCACCGTCGCGGGCCCGGAGGATGTCGTGAGCGACACACAGACCCTGATCGAGAACCGTCCGCCGTCCGTGGCGGGCCTCTTCCTGGAGCGCGTGGCGGCCACGCCGGACGCCGAGGCCTACCGCTACCCCGTACCGCCGTCGTCGGGCGAGGGGCCGGACGACTGGAAGTCGCTGACCTGGGCGCAGGCCGCCGAGCGGGTCTACGCGATCGCCGCCGGTCTGATCGAGCTGGGCGTGGAGCCTGAGCAGCGGGTGGCGCTGGCCTCCTCCACGCGGCTGGAATGGATCATCGCCGACCTCGGCATCATGTGCGCCGGCGCCGCGACGACCACGGTCTATCCGCAGACCAACGCCGAGGAATCGGCGTACATCCTCTCCGACTCCGAGAGCCGGGTGCTGATCGCGGAGGACGCCGCGCAGCTCGCCAAGGCCAGGGAGAGCCGCGCCGAGCTGCCGGACCTCACCCACGTCGTGGTGATCGACGCGACGGGCGCCGACACCGGCGAGGACTGGATCCTCACCCTCGACGAGCTGGAGCGCCGGGGCGCGGCCCGGCTGGAGAAGGACCCCGACCTGATCACCGAGAAGGTCGGCGCGCTCACCAAGGACCAGCTCGCCACCCTCATCTACACCTCCGGCACCACGGGCCGCCCCAAGGGGGTGCGTCTGCCGCACGACTGCTGGTCGTACATGGCGAAGGCGATCGCAGCGACGGGGCTGGTCAACGGGGACGACGTGCAGTACCTCTGGCTGCCGCTGGCGCACGTCTTCGGCAAGGTGCTGACCTCCGGACAGATCGAGGTCGGGCACGTCACCGCCGTCGACGGCCGCGTCGACAAGATCATCGAGAATCTGCCGGTCGTGCAGCCGACCTACATGGCGGCCGTCCCGAGGATCTTCGAGAAGGTCTACAACGGCGTCGCGGCCAAGGCCCGAGCGGGCGGCGCCGCCAAGTACAAGATCTTCCAGTGGGCCGCCGAGGTCGCCCGCGAGTACGCCAAGGTCACCCAGGACAACTTCCGCCGCACCGGCACCGCGAGCGCGCCCTTCGGGCTGCGTGCCAAGCACCGCACCGCCGACGCCCTCGTCTTCGCCAAGATCCGCGAGGCGTTCGGCGGCAACCTGCGCGCCTGTGTCTCCGGCAGCGCCGCCCTCGCGCCCGACATCGGCTACTTCTTCTCCGGCGCCGGCATCCACATCCTGGAGGGGTACGGGCTCACCGAGTCCTCCGCGGCGTCCTTCGTGAACCCCGGGGAGGCGTACCGCACCGGCACGGTCGGCAAGCCGCTGCCCGGCACCGAGGTGCGCATCGCCGACGACGGCGAGATCCTGCTGCGGGGACCCGGCATCATGCAGGGCTACCACAAGCTGCCCGAGAAGACCGCCGAGGTGCTGGAGCCGGACGGCTGGTTCCACACCGGGGACATCGGCGAGCTGTCGCCCGACGGCTATCTCCGCATCACCGACCGCAAGAAGGACCTGATCAAGACGTCCGGCGGCAAGTACATCGCGCCGGCCGAGGTCGAGGGCCGGTTCAAGGCGGTGTGCCCGTACGTCTCCAACATCCTCGTGCACGGGGCCGACCGGAACTTCTGCACCGCGCTGATCGCCCTCGACGAGGCGGCGATCCTGGAGTGGGCCAAGGAGAACGGGCTGGAGGGCAGGTCCTACGCGGAGGTCGTCGCGGCGGCCGCGACGGTCGAGATGGTCGACGGGTACGTGCGGCAGCTGAACGAGGGGTTGCAGCGGTGGCAGACGATCAAGAAGTTCCGGTTGCTGCCGCGCGATCTCGATGTGGAGCACGGTGAGATCACGCCGAGTCTGAAGTTGAAGCGGCCTGTTGTGGAGCGGGAGTACAAGGGGCTTATTGAGGAGATGTACGCGGGGGTGCGGGAGGTTTAGCCTCGCGGCTTCTGGGGTTGGTCTGGCTGCGGTGCCGGTGCCGGCGTCGGTGCCGTGGGCAGGGGGCAGCGCCGTTGTTGGTGCCGGGGGTGTTGTCGGGTGCGGCGTCGCGGGGGCTGGTCGCGCAGTTCCCCGCGCCCCTGAGGGGCGCGGCTCCTGGGGCGCGTCTTCCGAGGAGCGCCCCCATCAGGGCCACACCCCCCCTCAGCCCCCCCCGAGCCCTCCAGGCCCCCCGAGCCCCCAGTCGCCCAGGCCCCAAGCTCTGCAGCCGTCAAGTTCCGCAGGCCTCGCAAGCCCTCAGGTTCCCAGCCCTACGAGCCCCTGAGCCCCGGGCCTCCAGGCCACCCAGTCCCCAACCCTGGGGGCCTCTAGGTCCTCAGGCCACCCAGTCCCCAGCCCTGCGGGCCTCTAGGCCCTCAGGCCACCCAGTCCCCAACCCCCAGCCCTCCGAGCCCCCAGGCCCCTAGCCCCGCTGGCCCCTGAGCCCTCAGCCCCGCAGGCCGCCCTGGACCCAGGTGCCCGCGCCCCCAGCCGCCCAAGTTCCCCAGGCCCCCGAGCCGCCAGCCGCCCGAGCCGCCCAGCCGCCCGAGCCGTCAGCCGCCCGAGCCGCCCGGCCCCCGAGCCCCCATTCCCCTTCAAGTCCCGCTCAGCGCTCAGCGTTCAGCGGTGTGGGGTGTGTGTTATTAGGTGGCGTAGTTGCCTGGTCAGGCGGCGGAGGGACGGGATGTCGGGGGGTGTGTCGTCGTCCAGGCGGGACTCCAGCTCGGCGAGCTGGGACAGGATCGCCTCGTGGCCGGTGCGCTCGCGGGCGAGCATCCGCTCCAGCTGGCGGTTCTTCCGGTGCAGGTCCAGGAAGACGGTGACCTTCGCGCGCAGCACCCAGGGGTCGAAGGGCTTGGCGAGATAGTCGGCGGCGCCGGTGGCGTACCCGCGGAACGCGAACCCGGAGTCGTCCTCCGTACCGGTCAGGAAGATGATCGGTACGTCCTTGGTCTGGTCGAGCCGTTTGATGTTCGCGGCCGTCTCGAAACCGTCCATGCCCGGCATCCGGACGTCCAGCAGGATCAGGGCGAACCGGCGGCGCAGCAGCGCCTTCATCGCCTCCTCGCCGGAGCGCGCCCGGACCAGCGGTTCGTTGAGAGACCCCAGCACGGCTTCCAGTGCGATCAGGTTGTCCTCCATGTCGTCGACGAGGAGGATTCCGGCGCGCTCGTCTGTCGTTGCCTCGGCGCTCATGGTGAGTGTGCCCCATTCGGTTCTGTCGGAAGTGCGCCGTCGATGTCCTCGGGGTCCAGGAGGGCGCAGACGACGGTGAGCAGTTGGTCGACGTCGACCGGCTTGGGGACGTAGTCGTTCGCGCCGCGCGCGATGGACTTCTCCCGGTCGCCGGGCATCGCCTTGGCGGTGAGCGCGACGATCGGCAGCGCCGCCCAGCGCGGGGTGCGGCGGATGGCGGAGATGGTCTCGTACCCGTCCATCTCCGGCATCATGATGTCCATCAGCACCAGCGCGACGTCCGGGTGGCGGTCCAGGGTCTCTATTCCCTCGCGGCCGTTCTCCGCGTAGAGGACGGGCATGCCGACCCGGCCCAGTACGTGGGTGAGGGCGAAGACGTTGCGGATGTCGTCGTCGACGATCAGTACCCGCCGCCCGGCCAGCACCTGCCCGGCCCGGCCCGACGTCCACGCCTCCAGCTTCGTCGGCGCCGGCCAGGTGTCCTCCGGCTCCTGCCCGGCCGGGAGCAACTCGGCCCGGGAGCCGTCCGGGGACTGGTGCAACGGCAGCAGCGCGGGGCGGTCGTCGGGCGCCGGGTCGGAGTCGGTCGCGGTGTGCCCGGGGCTGACGACCGGGACGTACAGCGTGAAGGTCGAGCCGTGGCCCGGCTCGCTCTCGGCGACGATACGGCCGCCGAGGAGCCGTGCTATCTCGCGGCTGATGGACAGGCCGAGGCCGGTGCCGCCGTACTTGCGGTTGGTGGTGCCGTCGGCCTGCTGGAACGCCTCGAAGATCACCGGGAGTTTCTCCGGCGCGATGCCGATGCCGGTGTCGGAGACGGAGAAGGCGATCACCTCGCCGGCGTCCCGGATGCGGTGCAGGTCGGGGTCGGCCTCCCGGGTCACCCGCAGGTCGACCTTGCCGGCCGCGGTGAACTTGATCGCGTTGGAGAGCAGGTTGCGCAGGATCTGCTGGAGCCGCTGCTCGTCCGAGTGCATCTCCCGCGGCACCTCCTCCCCGACGGCGACCTCGAAGGCGAGCCCCCGGTCCAGGGTGAGCGGGCGGAAGGTGGCGTGGACGTAGTCGAGGAGCTTGATCAGCGGCAGCCGCTTGGGCCGTACGTCCATCCGGCCGGCCTCGATCTTCGACAGGTCCAGGATGTCGTTGATCAGCTGGAGCAGGTCGGAGCCCGAGCGGTGGATCGTCGTCGCGAACTGCACCTCCTGCTCGGACAGGTGCCCGTCGGGATTGTCCGACAGGAGTCTCGCGAGGATCAGCAGGGAGTTGAGCGGGGTGCGCAGCTCGTGCGACATGTTGGCCAGGAACTCCGACTTGTACTGGGAGCTGGTGGCCAGCAGGGCGGCCTTCTCGCCCAGTTCGGCGTTGGAGCGCCGCAGCTCCGCCTGCTGCTTCTGCAGTTCGTCGGAGCGCTCCTGCAACTGCATGGCCAGCCGCTGGGACTCGCCGAGCAGCGACTCGGTGCGGGAGTTGGCGATGATCGTGTTGATCGCGACGCCGATGGTGTTCACGAACTGGTCGAAGAAGGCCAGGTGCACGTCGGAGAAGCGCGAGAAGGAGGCCAGTTCCACCACACCGAGGAGCTTGTCCTCGAAGAGGATCGGGATGATGACGATGGTGGTCGGGGCTGCCTCCCCGAGCCCGCTGTTGATCTTGATGTAGTCGGGCGGTGCTCCCTCCACCAGGATGCGCTTCTTCTCCCTGGCCGCCTGCGCCACGAGCCCGTGCACCGGCAGCGCCCCGGTCTCCACCGTCGCGCCCTGCGCGGCCCCGTACCCGGCGACGAACGCGAGCCCCTTCGTCGGTACGGCCGTCTTGAGCGCGGCGCTGACCTCGTCGGGGTCGGCCAGGTAGAACGCGCCGTACTGCGCGTTCACCAGCGGAGTCAGCTCGCGCAGGATCAGGTCGGCGACCTCCATCAGGTCCCGGTGGCCCTGCATCAGCGCGGCCAGCCGGGCCAGGTTCGACTCCAGCCAGTCCTTCGCACGGGTCGTCTCGCGCAGGTTGGCCACCATCAGGTTGATGTTGTCCTTCAGCTCCGCGACCTCGCCGCGGGTCTCCACCGTGATGGAGCGGGACATGTCGCCCTGCGCCACCGCGGAGGCCACCTCGGCGATCGCGCGGACCTGGGTGGTCAGGTTCGACGCCAGCTCGTTCACGTTCGTCGTCAGGCGTTTCCAGGTGCCGTACACGCCCTCGACCCGGGCCTGGCCGCCCAGCTGCCCCTCGCTGCCGACCTCCCGGGCGACGCGGGTGACCTCGGACGAGAACGACGACAGCGTGTCGACCATCGTGTTGATGGTGGTCTTCAGCTCCAGGATCTCGCCGCGCGCGTCCACGTCGATCTTCCGGGACAGATCGCCCTGCGCCACCGCCGTGGCGACCTGCGCGATGTTGCGCACCTGGGAGGTGAGGTTGTCCGCCATGAAGTTGACGTTGTCCGTCAGGTCCCGCCAGACGCCCGAGGCGCCCCGCACCTGGGCGCGTCCGCCGAGCCGGCCGTCGGTGCCGACCTCCCGGGCGACGCGCGTGACCTCGTCGGCGAAGG
>NZ_JAVRHI010000123.1:0-14087 GCF_034105845.1 Streptomyces sp. CRN 30
CTGCCCACAACACCGAGGGCCGGAATCCTGTCGGATTCCGGCCCTCGGTGTTCAGTAGCGGGGACAGGATTTGAACCTGCGACCTCTGGGTTATGAGCCCAGCGAGCTACCGAGCTGCTCCACCCCGCGTCGGTGAAATGAACACTACGTCAAGGCGTCGGACAGAAGCAAATCGCTTCTTCTCCCCGGCACCGGCACCCGCACCGTCAGGCCGACAGCTCCTGCCGCAGCGCGTCCCGCAGCCGCCGGGCGCGCTCGGCGACCTCCGCCGGCCCGAGGGTCACGGCACGGTCGGCCCAGCGCTGCCCCTCGGCCAGTTCGCCACGACGCGCGTAGACCAGGGCCAGCCGGAGCGCCGCCCGTCCGTGGCCGGCGTCGGCCGCTCTGGTCCACCACAGGGCGGCCTCCGGCTCGCTGCCCTCCCGGGCGAGCAGCAGCCCGAGGTTGAAGGCGCCGTTACGGGAACCGGCCTCGGCCGCCTGCCGGTACCAGCGGGCCGCCTCGGCGACGTCCCCGCGGGCCGCCGCGAGCATGCCGACCCGCACCTGGGCCCGCCGGTGCCCCTGGGACGCGGCCCGCTCGTACCACTCCTCGCACTCGCTGCGCTCGCGCGCGGGCTCGCCCAGTTCGTGCGCAGCCTGCGGCGGGCGCCGGGCGTCGAGCAGGGCCGCGAGCCGGTACGCGGCCTCGGCGCTGCCGCCCCCGGCGGCCTGGCGCAGATGCCGCTCGGCCGCCTGCTCGTCGCCCTCCTGCAGCCGCGCTATGGCGACCTGGAGCGCCGCCTCGGCGTGCCCGGCCGCGGCCGCCCGCTCGTACCAGACCAGCGCGGCCTGGGCGCCCTTCTCGGTGTCCCGCCCCGCGTGCAGGATGCCGAGGTTGAAGGCGGCGTCCACGCTGCCCGCCTCGGCCGCCTTGGAGAACCACGGCTCGGCCCCGGACGCGTCCCCGACCTGCAGCAACAGGATCGCGAGCGCGTTCGACGCCTCACGGTGCCCGGCGTACGCGGCGCGCCGGTACCACTGCTCGGCCTGCGCGGTGCGGCCCTGCTCGGCGCAGAGCAGGCCGAGGTTGTACGCGCCGTTGACGTCACCGGCGTCCATCGCGGCCCGGTACCAGCGCTCCGCGGTCTGCGTCTCGCCGCGCTCGGCGTGCAGCGCGCCCAGCGCGTTCGCCGCGTTGCCGTCGCCGTCCTGGGCGGCCCGCAGCCACCACACGGCCGCGCTCTCGTCGTCCCCGGCGTCCCGCAGCAGGAAGCCGAGGGCGCAGGCGGCCCGCGCCTCGCCGTCCTTGGCGGACGTCAGGTACCAGCGCCCGGCCTCCTTGAGTTCCCCGCGCCGCTCCAGGATCGCCCCGAGGTGGAGTGCGGCACGGCGGTGCCCGCGCGCGGCGGCCTGCCGGTACCACTGCTCCGCCTCTCCGGCGGACGGCCCGGCGGCGTCGTCGGCGTCGGCCGCGGGCGTGCCGGTCGCGCCGTGCGGAGCCCGGTCCTCCGCGTCCAGGTTCGCGCGGTCCAGGGCGCGCGCCAGCCGGTACGCGGCCTCCCGGTGCCCGCGCTCGGCGGCGGCCCGCATCCAGTGCTCGGCACCGGGGTCGCCGCGGTGCTCCAGCAGGTCGGCGAGTGCGTACGCGCCGAGTACGTGGTCCTGTTCGGCGGCCTGCCGCAGCCAGTACTCGGCGGCCGGCTCGTCGCCGCGCTCCCGGTGGTGCCGGCCGAGCGCGTGCGCGGCGGCGGCGGAACCGGCGACGGCGGCGATGCGCCACCAGCCGGCGGCCTCGTCGGGGTACCCGCGCTGGTGCAGCAGGACGCCCAGGTTGTTGGCGGCGGCACGGTCGCCCGCGGCGGTGGCCGCGCGCAGGTGGGGCTCGGCCCCGTCGAGGTCGCCACGGCGCAGCAGCATGGCGCCGAGGACGCTCATGGCCTCCACGTCACCGGCCTCGGCGGCCAGTCGGCGGCGTGCCTCCTCGACGGCCTCTCCGGCCTCGTCCCTGTCCAAAGGTTGCGAAATATCAGCAGGCTGCCCAAACCGCCCCGTCTTCCACAGAGTTGCCTTGTCCCCCATAACGTCCATCGTCGCACCACCCGCAACCTGGGTACACCCGGTAACCCCAGCCATTGAGGTCACTACAGCGTTTTGTCGACATGCCCACAGAGAGACAAGTCAAACACAGAACGGCCCACGGGCCCCGTAGGCCGCGGCACTTCCCCGGAGCGTCCGAGGTCAGCATGCGCGGCCCGGCGCGTCGCCACACACGCCGAAGGCCCGGATCCCTGAAAAGGAATCCGGGCCTTCGACTTCAGTAGCGGGGACAGGATTTGAACCTGCGACCTCTGGGTTATGAGCCCAGCGAGCTACCGAGCTGCTCCACCCCGCGCCGTTGTGTAGCAACCGTACCACGGCGCGGGACGGAACCTTGCACGGGCGGCCCGCTCACGCGCGGCCTTGATCAGCCGCTCGCCGAACCTCCCCCGGATTCCTGCTCGTTGTTCCCCGCACCGTCCTGGTCACCGTTCCGGCCGGAGTCCGGTGCGCTGTTCTGGCCGCCGCCCGCGGACCCGCCGGCCCTGGACTGCGCCTCCTCGGCCCGTCGCAGCGCCTCCTGCAGATCGGCCTGGGAGCGGCCGTACGCCTCCCAGTCACCGTCCTTGAGGGCCTGCTCGCCGTCCTCGAAGGCCTGCTGCGCGTCGTCCAGCGCCTCCTGGACCGTCGGGTCGCTCGACGTGGGCGGCTCCGTGGAGTCCTGACCCTCGTCCTGGCCCTCGTCCGGCGGTTCGGGACTCGAGCCCTCGGTGCCGAAGACCTTGTCGAGCGCCTCGTCGAGGGTGTTCTCGAAGGCGGTGGCGCCTCCGTAGGTCACCAGCACCTTCTTCAGCAGCGGGTACTTGAGGTTGCTGCCGCGCACGTAGACGGGCTCCACGTACAGCAGTCCGCCGTCCAGCGGCACCGTCAGCAGGTTGCCGTACTCGACCTCGGAGTCGCCGCCGCCTCTCAGCAGCCGGATGGACTCGGCGATGGCCGGTTCGGAGTTGAACTGGCTCTGCACCCGTTTCGGACCGTCGACGGTCTTGCCCGTCGGCAGCTTCAGGATGCTGATCTTGCCGTAGTCGTCCGTACCCGCCTCCGCGTTGACCGACATGAACGCGCTCAGGTTGTCCCGGCCGTTCGGCGTGAAGGTCGTCGTCAGCGAGAACGCCTGAGAGGTCTCCCCGGGCATCTTCATGCTCAGGTAGTACGGCGGCACCGAGTCCCCGGACTGGTTGGTCGGGTCGTCCGGCACCTGCCAGACCTCGCTGCCGCTGAGGAACGTGTTCGCGTCCCGCACGTGGTAGCGGGTCAGCAGCTCACGCTGGACCTTGAACAGGTCCTGCGGGTACCGCAGGTGGTCCATGAGCTCCTGGGAGATCTCGCCCTTCGGCTCCACCGTGTCCGGGAACGCCTTCATCCAGGTCTTGAGGACCGGGTCCTCGGTGTCCCACTGGTAGAGCTTGACCTCGCCGTCGTAGGCGTCGACGGTCGCCTTCACCGAGTTGCGGATGTAGTTGACCTGGTTCTGCTGGGCCACCACCGCGCGCTGGTTGTCGGCGGCGGTCAGCGAGTCGGCGGTGGTGTCGCCGAGGGTCGTGCGGGAGGCGTACGGGTAGCCGTTCGTGGTGGTGTAGGCGTCCACGATCCACTGGATCTTGCCGTCGACGACCGCCGGGTAGGCATCGCCGTCGATGGTCAGCCAGGGGGCGACGGCCTCGACACGCTGCTTGGGCGTGCGGTTGTACAGGATCTTCGAGCCGTCGCCGATGGCGCCGGAGTAGAGGATCTGCGGCTCGCCGAAGGCCAGGGCGTACGCGGCGCGGTTGACCGGGTTGGAGAGGTCGACCCCGCTGTCACCCTTGTAGCTGGTGGTCTTCTCACCGCTGTTGTCGGAGTAGTCGATCTCCTTCTGGGGACCGCCGACGATCGAGTACTGCGTGGTCTTCTCTCCGTAGTAGATCCGCTGCTCGTACTCGCCGAGGTTGCCCCCGTTGGAGCTCTTGGAGGGCAGGTCGGACTCCGTGAAGACCGGGCGCCCCTCCTCGTCGGCGGCGGTGCCCTTGGCGGCGATCGCACCGAAGCCGTGCGTGTAGCGGAAGTGGTCGTTGATCCAGTTGTTCTTCGGGATGCCGTTGAGGTTCAGCTCACGCAGACCGATGACCGTGTCCTGGACGTTGCCGTCCTCGTCCTTGTACCGGTCGACGTCCAGGTTGGCCGGCAGCCCGTAGTAGTTACGGATCTGCTGGAGCTGCTGGAACGTGGGCGACACGAGGTTCGGGTCGAGCAGGCGGATGGACGCGGTCTCCGCCACGTCGTCGCGCAGCTGCGTCACGTCGTCCGTGTCGCGCTCGCCCGAGTACCCGGTGACCTCGGTGCCCTCGATGTCGTAGGCCTGACGGGTCGCCTCGAGGTTCTTCGCGACGTACGGCGCCTCCTTCGCCTGCTCGTTCGGCTGGACCTGGAACTTCTGCACGATGGCCGGGTACAGCCCGCCGATGAGGATGGCGGACAGGACCATCAGGCCGAAACCGATGACGGGCAGCTGCCAGGTGCGCCGCCACAGGGTGGCGAAGAAGAGCACGGCGCAGATGACGGCGATGCAGAACAGGATGGTCTTCGCCGGCAGGTAGGCGTTCGCGTCCACGTAGCGCAGGCCGGTCCAGTTGTCCGTCGCCTTGAAGTCGCTGGACTTCACCGCGAGGCCGTACCGGTCGAGCCAGTACGCGACCGCCTTCAGCGCCACGAAGAGGCCGAGCAGCACCGACAGGTGCCCGGTGGCCGCGGCCGTGGCGCGCGCGCCCGGGGAGGTGACCCGGAGGCCGCCGTACAGGTAGTGCGTGAGCGCGGCGGCGATCAGCGAGAGGATCGCGGCGGCGAAGCCGAAGCCGAGCAGGAAGCGGTACCAGGGCAGGTCGAAGGCGTAGAAGGCCACGTCCAGCTTGAACTGGGGGTCCTTCTGGCCGAACGGCACGCCGTTCAGCCACATCAGCCACGTGCGCCACTGGCTCGACGCGGAGGCTCCCGCGATCAGGCCCACCAGGGCCGTGATGCCGAGCAGCAGCCACTTCTTGTAGGGCGCGATGCCCATGCGGTACCGGTCGAGGTTCTGCTGCTCCATCGACATGGCGCTCAGCGGCGGACGCATCCGGTGCGCCAGCCAGACGTTGAACCCGACGGCGAGCGCCATGAGCAGACCGAAGACGAAGAACAGTCCGATCTTGGTCAACAGGGTGGTCGTGAAGACCGACGAGTATCTGACCGACCGGTACCAGAGCCAGTCCGTCCAGAACCCGGAGAACATGACGAACGCCATGCCCAGGACGGCAAGGACACCCAGTGTCAGGAGCAGGGTCCGGACCCGCCGGGACGGTCGGCCCACTCTGATCCGTGGCCCCGTCGGGCCTCCGCCGCGGTCCGGCATCTGGAAAGCCAAGGTGCGCACCTCGAAGTTCGCTGTTGATACGTCAGGCCCTCGTGATCGCGGACCATCTTCCCGCCCCTGTGATCGTCGTGAGCACAGGGACCTCACCTATGCAACTTACCTACGCTTTACTCGGTTCCCGGTTCGGGGGATTAACGAGGCAGGATTGTGACCATGTCCAACACTCCCATGGCAGCGAACCCGCTCACCCGGGCCGTGCTCGAGATCGACGAGTACGTGTCCGGCCTCGGCTGGGACCGGCCCGCTCGCCTCTTCGCCCTTGTCGACACCGCGCGTCTGCGGACCCAGGAACCCGCCCTCGCGGCCCAGCTCGGTCTGGAGGGCGAGTCGGAGACCGCCGGTCTCACCCCGATCGAGCAGGACGAGGTCCCCGCCGGCCGGCCGCTGGACGACTTCCTCGGCACCATCGCGTGGCCCGACGCGGTGGCCGGCTGCGCCCTCACCGTGGAGCGGCTGATGCTGCCCCCGTCCGCCGAGGCCTCGGTGCCCGAGGGCCTGGACGAGGCCGGACTGGCCAAGTGGGTGGCCGCGCACCCGGACCGCCAGGAGGTCCGGATGACGGTCGCGGTGCTGCGGGACGGGACGCGCGAGTCGGCGCTCCGGCTGCGCGAGAAGGACACGCCGACGGAGGTGCTGACCGGCGCGGACCTGGTGCCGGGTCTGGCGGAGGCGCTGACGGCGACGTTCGAGGACTGACCGCCACGGGTCGCGGGGGCGCTCCTCGGTACGACGGGGCGCCCCGGCCGCCGGCGAGTGCCGGTCACTTCCCGGTGGTGCACCTGGGCAGGTCGTCGGTGTTCCCGGAGCGGATGTCCGCGAGGGCGTCGAGCGCGTCGTCGAGGGTGCCCACCTTGACGAGGGTGAGCCCCTCGGGGGTGTCCCTGGCGGCGGACGCGCAGTTGTCCTTGGGGGTCAGGAAGTAACGGGCGCCCTCGTCGCGCGCGCCGATGGTCTTCATCTCGACGCCGCCGATGGGGCCGACCGTGCCGTCGTCGTCGATGGTGCCGGTGCCCGCGACGAACTTGCCGCCGGTGAGGTCGTCCGGGGTCAGCTTGTCGACGATGCCGAGGGCAAACATCAGGCCCGCGCTGGGCCCGCCGACGTCGGCCAGCTTGATGTCGATGCTGAACGGGAAGGTGTGGTCGGTGCCGGCCGCGATCCCGACGACGGCCCGGTCCTCGCCCTCGTCGTCGGAGGTCGTCGTGGTGATCGTGACGTCCTCGGTCTTCGTCGCCGTCCGCTTCTCCTTCTCGGCGGCGGCCTGCTCCTCGGCGGGCACGATCGTGAACCGCACCTCGTCACCCGGCTCATGCTTGGTGACCAGATCGGCGACGTCCCCGGGCGCCTTCACCTCCGTACCGTCGACGGACTTGATCACGTCGCCCGCGTGCAGTTCGCCCTGCGCCGGGGAGCCCTTGACCACCGACTGGACGATCACCCAGGACTGCACCGGGATGTCGAGCGCCTCCAGGGCCGCGACCTTGGCGCTCTCCTGGGACTGGCTGAACTCCTCCGCGTTCTCCTGGGTCGACTGCTCCTCGGTCTTGCCGTCCGGGTAGAGCGTGTCGTGGGGCACGACCTTGTTGTCGTGGGCCAGCCACTTGTACACGGCCTCGACGAGGGTCATCTTGTAGTCGGCGCTGGTCACCCGGACCGTGGTCATGTTGAGGTGCCCGGTCGCCTGGTAGGTGTCGACGTCGTCGGAGATCTGCAGCACCGGCTCGCCGTCGTGCTCGCCCAGCGTGTTCACCGTCGGCCCCGGGGACATCTCCGCGTACGGCACGCGGATGAGCACTCCCGCGCACAGGAGCCCGATCAGCATCAGGGTGGAGGCGAGCATCGTCGCGGTGCGGCGTGGCATGGAACGACAGTACGGGACGGGCCTGTCAGTGCACTGTCCGGGCCGTCCGTCCGGGGCCGCCCGCCGCAGGGGGCGGGGCACCGGGTCCGCGGGCCCGCCCGAGGGGGCGGACCCGCGCCGTCAGCTGCCCGACCGGGACTTCTCCAGGGCTTCCGAACGGGACCTCTCCATCGCCTCGCGGAAGCGCATGTACCCCGCCAGCTCGGTCCCGTCCTCGATGCTCTTGCGGTTCCGGCTGACCCAGCTGCCCCACAGCCCGGCACCGACCGCTGCCAGAAGCGGAATCAACAACCAGGTGAGTGCTGCCATGCCGACCTCCCAACCCCGTGAGCGACCGCGACTCACTGATCAGCAGATTAAACCTCCGCTCCGTCAACGCTGGCGCCCGGGGTGGGGTTACGCAACCGGAGTGGAGCTTTCACCGTCCGTGGACCGGAGCCGGCCGTGGGCCTGCGCCGTCCGGGTGACCCGGTCAGCAGGCCCCCACCCATTCCTCGGTGCCGTCGGAGAACCGCTGGTGCTTCCAGATGGGCACCTCGCGCTTCAGGTCGTCGATGAGTCTCCGGCAGGCATCGAAGGCCTCACCGCGGTGCGGACAGGACACCGCCACCACGACGGCCAGGTCCCCGACGCGCAGGTCCCCCACCCGGTGCACGGCTGCCAGGGCCCGCACCGGGAACTCGGCGACGACCTTCTCGGCGATGCGCCGCATCTCCGCCTCCGCGGTGGGGTGGCACGAGTATCCGAGGGCGTCGACGTCGGCGCCCCCGTCGTGGTCACGCACGGTTCCCACGAAGAGCGCGGTCCCGCCGGCGGCGTCGTCGCCCACCGCCCGGAACACCTCGTCCACCGAGAGCGGCGTCTCCCTGATGCCGATCAGCTTGACCGGCTCCTCCGCCGTGAGCTCGCCGGGGTGATCGTTGCGGTGGTCGTCACTGGGTGCCATGCCCCCATCGTGCCGCACGGTACCGACAACTCGGAACAGACGTTCCCCCGGCACGCGCGCGGGGTGCCGCGGCCGGCCGGTGCACCCGGCGATCCGGTGTGCGCGGCGATCACTCAGATGCGCCGCCGCGCCTTCCGCGCACGCCGCACCAGCGCCGCCGTACCGAGCAGCGCGACCGTGGCCCCCGCGGCGCCCGCCGCCGTCGCGTCCTTGCGTCCCAGCCGCCGCCCGGCCACGGTGTGCCGTCCGGAGACCTCCTCAAGGAGCTCGGCGAGGACCTCCTCGTTCGTCCACTGCGGCCGCCACCCGGCGTCGTGCAGCCGACTGCCGCTGACCACCCAGGGGTACATCGTGTACGCCAGGTCCCCGGCCGGGGACGGGGTGAGCCCGATGCGGTGCAGCCGCGCGGCGGCGCCCAGGGCCACCGCGGAGGGCAGTTCCATCCGGCGGATGTCGCTGAGCTCCTCGACCTCCTCCTGCTCCAGCCACCCGTCGCACCCGACGGCCAGTTCCCCGTCCACCTTCTCCAGGACGGCGTACTCCAGGGCACTGCACAGGTCGTCGACGTGGCAGAACTGCCAGGCGGGCCGCGAGCCGGCCACCACCAGCAGCCGGGGCGACTCGAAGTACCTGGTCAGCGCCGTGTCGGTGCCTCCGACGAGCACCGCGGGGCGGACGACGGTGACATTGAGGCCCGGGTGGGCGCGCGGCGCCCGGCGCGCGAGCCGCTCGATCTCCAGCAGGTCGCCGACGCCGGTCGCCTCGGCGGTGGCCCGCAGCTCGGCGTCCTCCGACAGCGGCAGCTCGTTGTCGGGCAGGGCCCCGTAGACCATCGCGGAGGTGCACAGCACGACGCGGTGGACGCCGGCCGCGGCCGCCGCCGTGAGGACGGTCTGCGCCCCCCGGACGTTGTAGGCGGTCCGGGCCGCCGCGTCGGTCTCCAGATCGAGGTCGACGGCGAGGTGCACCACCACGTCCGCGCCGCGCAGCTTCTCCGCGATCGCCGGGTCCCGTACGTCGAGGACGTGCCACTGCGCGTCCGCGCACTCGCCGCGCCGCTCGTCGATGGCGACGACCTGTTTGATCCCCTCGGACGCGGCGAGCCGCTCGGTGAGCAGTGCGCCGATCCCGGTCGCGGCGCCGGTGACCGCGACGACGGGCCCGCGCACGGCGGCGGACGCGTCGGCGCGCAGTGCCGTCCTCGCGGGGCGGTGGTCGGGCGACGGGCGGGATGCCAGGTTTCGCGCTGCGCGAACCTGCGGATCTGGGGAACTCACCGGGCGTCTCCAGCGGTTGTCTTCAGTACGTACGCGCGTGACGCATACGTACCAGGTGGCATCCATCCTGCCGCAGCCCTTCGGTCGGCGAAGCACCGAGGCCCGAACCGGCCGCGGTGTCTACCCTGGGTGGTGTTGTAGGGCAGCCGTGCCGCCGGAGAGAACCGGCGGCCTAACCAGCCGAGGAATCCCGTGAGTGACACCCCATTCGGATTCGGCCTTCCGCCGGAGGAGCCGGAGGACGGCGACGAGGGCAAGAAGAAGGACCAGGGCGGTGGTGGTCAGGGACCGGCCAACCCGTTCGGCTTCGGGCTGCCCGGTGGTCCCGGCGCCGACAATCCGCTCGCCGCGATGTTCGGTTCCATGAACCCGGGCGACCTGGGTGCCGCCTTCCAGCAGCTGGGCCAGATGCTCTCGTACGAGGGCGGTCCGGTGAACTGGGAGATGGCCAAGCAGATCGCCCGCCAGACCGTCGCCCAGGGCACCCCCGACGGCGTCAAGGACGCGAGCGTGGGACCGGCCGAGCGCTCCGCGGTCCAGGAGGCGGTGCGCCTGGCCGACCTGTGGCTGGACGACGCGACGTCGCTGCCGTCCGGGGCGGGCCTCGCCGTGGCGTGGAGCCGCGCGGAGTGGGTCGAGGCGACCCTGCCGGTGTGGCAGGAGCTCGTCGACCCGGTCGCCGAGCGCGTCGGCACGGCCATGGGTGATGTGCTGCCCGAGGAGATGCAGGCCATGGCGGGCCCGCTGATCGGCATGATGCGCTCGATGGGCGGCGCCATGTTCGGTTCGCAGATCGGGCAGGCCGTGGGCGTGCTCGCGGGCGAGGTCGTGGGCTCCACCGACATCGGTCTGCCGCTGGGCCCGGCCGGCAAGGCGGCGCTGCTGCCGGTGAACGTGGAGGCGTTCGGCAAGGACCTGGGCGTGCCCAAGGACGAGGTGCGCCTCTACCTGGCGCTGCGCGAGGCCGCCCACCAGCGTCTCTTCTCGCACGTGCCGTGGCTGCGCTCACACCTGTTCGGCGCGGTCGAGGGGTACGCGCGCGGGATCAAGGTCGACACGGCGAAGCTGGAGGACGTGGTCGGCCAGTTCGACCCGCAGAACCCGGAGGAGCTGCAGCAGGCGCTCCAGCAGGGCATGTTCCATCCCGAGGACACCCCCGAGCAGAAGGTCGCCCTGGCCCGTCTGGAGACCGCTCTGGCGCTCGTGGAGGGCTGGGTGGACGCGGTCGTGCACGCGGCCGCGAAGCCGCGCCTGGGATCCGCGGACGCGCTTCGGGAGACGCTGCGCCGCCGCCGTGCCTCGGGCGGTCCCGCCGAGCAGACCTTCGCCACGCTGATCGGCCTCGAGCTGCGTCCGCGCCGGCTGCGGGACGCCTCGCGCCTGTGGGCCTCCCTGACGGACGCGCGCGGGGTGGACGGCCGGGACACCCTGTGGTCCCACCCGGACATGCTGCCCACCGCCTCCGACCTGGACGACCCGGACGGCTTCGTCCACCGCGAGCAGCTGGACTTCTCCGAGCTGGACAAGATGCTCGGCGAGGCGGCGGACGGCGGCTCCACGGGCGGCGAGCCGAACCTGCGGAAGGACGAGGACGGCGACGGCGGCACCAAGGGCGACGGCGACCGGTGAGCCTCCACGACGACGCGGTCCTCGTCCTGAAGGGGTACGAGGGCCAGCAGGAGCTGCGCCAGACGTACCTGGACCACCTCCAGGCGCACGCCGACGGCATGTGGAAGTCGTGTCACGCCGGGCACCTCACGGCGAGCGCCCTGGTGGTGGACGCGGAAGGCGGGCGGGCGCTGCTCACGCTCCACCGGAAGCTGCGCATGTGGCTGCAGATGGGCGGCCACTGTGAGCCCGGGGACGCGACCGTGGCGGACGCGGCGCTGCGCGAGGCCACGGAGGAGTCGGGCGTGGCGGGACTGACGCTGCTCCCGGGCGGCCCGGTGCGTCTGGACCGGCATCCGATCCCGGCGCCCTGCCACTGGCACCTCGATGTGCAGTACGCGGCCGTGGCCCCGCCGGGCGCGGTCGAGCAGATCAGCGACGAGTCGCTCGACCTGCGCTGGTTCGCGTGGGACGAGGTGGCGGACGTGGCCGACGAGTCGGTCGTACGGCTGCTGGAGGCTGTGCGCGAGAGGCTCTGACGCTGTCTCCGCCGGCGTATGGGTAAGGGGCGGCCGCACTGGCGGCCGCCCCTTACCCATTGTTTTCCGCCTCCCGCGGTCAGCTCCAGACGTTGCCCTGGTTCTGCCCGCGCGCGCCCTGCTGGCCCATGCCGTACTGGCCGGCGAGCCCGGAGATCCCCGCGTTCTGCGGCGGCAGCAGTTCGCTGGGCTGGACCAGGACGTACCCCTGTCCCATGAAGCTGAGCTCCCAGCCCTCCCCGGTGTCGCCCCGGCGCCGCCACACCCCGGAGGAGTGTGTCTGGGCCTGCATCTGGACGCGCAGCCCGGTGGACCAGGCCACGATCGCGTCGGCGTCGCAGTTGACGTACCGGTCGGGTGTGACGTGCATCATCAGCGGCATGCCCGAGGTCATCAGGGCGACCCTGCCCCGGCCCGTGATGTTGAGCTGGTACTTCCCGGACCCGGAGATGCCGTACAGGCTGTCCACCGCGATGACCTCGTGGTGCAGCGCGGAGTCCATGGCCAGGACGTAGCCGCTGTCCACGGTGAGGCCGTCGTGGTCCACGTCGACCATGTGGACGTGCTGCGCCAGGTTGGCGAGGTAGACGGTGCCCTGCCCGTGGCAGCGCATCAGGTCCAGGCCCTCGCCCGTGCGGGCGCGCTCGTGCCGCCGGCCGCTGCCCTGGTACTCGGCGTCGAACTCGACCATCCCCTGGTAGGCGACCATCGTGCCCTTGCGCGCCAGGACGTCCTCGTGGCCGTCCAGGGCGACGCGCAGCATCTGCTCGTTCTGCAGGCTCCAGCGTTCCGCGCCCTGCTGCTCGTTGTAGCCGAAAATCGGGCTCTGCATGGTGTGTCGCTCCCCCTCAGCCCCGGACTCGGAGACGGTCGGTGCTGTCCTCGCTGGGCTGGACGACGACGATGCCCGTCCCGGAGAACGCCATCTGGTACGCCTCGCCGCTGCCGCGCCCTATCAGCGACTGCGCCTTGAAGCTGCGCTTGCCCTTCACCTTGAGGTTCGGGGACCAGGCGACCAGGGCGTCGGGGTCGACGTACGTCTCGTCCTCGCCGCCTCCGCAGTCGACGACGATCGGCTTGCCGCGGGAGGTCAGGGCCACCCACCCCTGGCCGGAGATCCTCGTGTTCCACATGCCCTGTCCGGCGAATTTGGCGAGTCCCTTGACCCGCTCGACGCCCCAGGTCAGGTGTGCGTCGAAGGCGAGCAGGTTGGTCGCGTTGACGGAGATCGCGTCCTCGTTCAGGTTGATCACGACGACGTCCGCCCCGTAGTCGGCGAGGTAGAGCAGACCGTCGCCGGAGCACTTCATCAGCGGCGCGCCCTCACCGGTGGCCCAGTCCCGGGCGATCTGGCGCACGGCGGGCGGGTTGGGCTCGTACTGGATGAACCCTTCGTAGGCGACCATCGAGCCCACGCGCGCGAAGAGGTCGTTCCCGGTCTGCAGGGCGACCTTGAGCATGTGGTCGCCGTGGTTCTCCATGCGGGCGGCGACCGGAGCGGGGGCGAACCCCGCGAGTGGCTGGTTCATGACGGGTTCCCCCTAGACCTCGTACGGCTGGACGACGATGAAGTTGCCGGGCGCTCCCCGGAACTGGAGGTTCACGCTCTCGCCGGTGTCCCCGGGGTAGGCGTTGCGGCGCATCCGCACCTGGCTGGAGACGATCACCTGGGAGGCGGCGGACCAGGCGACCACGGCGTTGCAGTCGGCGAACGTCGTGGGCGTGACGGGCAGCACGACGGGCGCGCCGTGCGTCTTCACCACGATCGTGCCGGTCCCCTGGAACTGCATCGTGAACAGCGCGCCCCCGGGGATGCCGTGCCCCTCGATGCGGCGCACCTCGTACTGGAGACGCTCGTCGAAGGCGAGCACGTTCTCCGCGGACACACAGATCGCGTCGCCCTGGAGTTCGATGGGGTGCAGCAGGGACGCGTCGTCGGCGAAGAACACCTGTCCCCGCCCGGTGCAGCGCATCAGCTGCATCTCCTGGCCGGTCGCGTTGCCGACGAGGCGGCCGGTGAAGCCCGCGCCTTTGTAGCCGAAGTCGACCTTGCCCTGGTAGAGCACCATGCTGCCCTGCCGGGCCAGCACCGGCTGGTCACCGCCGGCACCGAGGTCGACGCGGACCAGCTTTATGTTCTGCAGGGTCCACCGCTGCCCGGTGGGGGTCTCCTTGAACTTCTGCAGCGCGGCGGTCACACCGGCGCCGTCCTGCGGGGCGCCCTGCGGCACGCCGTACGGGGACGGAGCACCGGGGGCGGCACCGGGTGGGCCGGCCTGGCCCGGGACCTGGCCGTACGGGGGTTGCGGGGCCTGCGGCTGGTAGCCGGGCGGCAGGGGCGCGCTCGGGGCGGGGGGATGGTGACCGTGGCCGGGCGGCGGGGTGGGCTG
>NZ_JAVRHI010000124.1:0-28326 GCF_034105845.1 Streptomyces sp. CRN 30
GGGGGCGGCGGGGCCGCACCGGTGTCGGCGTCGGCGGTGGTACCGGCGCCGGAGGTCCCGTCCGGTGCCGCTGTCGTCAGCCGCTCCCGCAGCCCGCCCGCCCGGCGCCGGGCGTCCCGTACCGTCAGCGGCAGCGGGGACCAGTGGGCCAGCCGCCCGAGGTCCACCACCGGCGGGAACACCGGGGAGACGGCCATCACCTCCGCCGGGGTGCCCAGCACCGGGGCCGCGCCCGGGGCCGGCAGCAGCGCCACCCGGTCCGCGTACTGGACCACGCGCTCCAGCCGGTGCTCGGCCATCAGCACGGTCGTGCCCAGGTCGTGCACGAGCCGCTGGAGCACGGCCAGTACCTCCTCCGCGGCGGCCGGGTCCAGCGCGGACGTCGGCTCGTCCAGGACCAGCACCCTCGGGTGCGGGGTGAGGACGGAGCCGATCGCGACGCGCTGCTGCTGGCCGCCCGAGAGGGTGGCGATGGGGCGGTCCCGCAGCCCGGCCAGGCCCAGCAGGTCGAGGGTCTCCTCCACCCGTCTGCGCATCACGTCGGGGGCGAGGCCCAGCGACTCCATGCCGTAGGCGAGCTCCTCCTCGACGGTGTCCGTCACGAAGTGGGAGAGCGGGTCCTGGCCGACCGTGCCGACCACGTCGGCGAGCTCGCGCGGCTTGTGGGTTCGGGTGTCGCGGCCCGCCACGGTGACGCGGCCGCGCAGGGTGCCGCCCGTGAAGTGCGGCACCAGCCCGCTCACCGCGCCCAGCACGGTCGACTTGCCCACCCCGGACGGGCCCACCAGCAGGACGAGTTCGCCCTCGGGGACCTCGAGGTCCACGCCGGTGACGGTGGGTGCTTCCGCCCCGTCGTACGTCACGGAGACATCCTCGAAGCGGATCATGCGGGTTCCTTCAGTGGGGTGTCGCGGGGCGGCTGTGGCACGACGAACGCCGGCAGCAGCCCGAGCAGGACCGCCGCCGCCGGCCACAGCGGCAGTTCCGGCGCGGTCAGGGGGACGACGCCGGGGTGCAGCGCCGCCGGGTCGTGGGAGGCGTACGCGACCATGAGGGCCGCCACCGCGATCCCGGACCCGGCCACCAGCCAGGCCCGTACGCCCCAGGTGTCCGGCCGGTAGCGGGTGCGCGGCGAGCGGCGGCCGCCCAGCCACAGTCCCGCGACCGCGGCGGCGAGCCCGGCGAGCAGCACGGGCAGTCCGTAGCCGCCGCCCTCGGCGGTGAGCACGCCGTACGTGCCCGCGCACACCCCGAGCAGTCCGCCCAGTGTCAGCGCGGCCGTCGTCCGGCGTACCGCGGGCGCCACCTTCGCCGTCCTGCCGTACCCGCGCGCGTCCATCGCCGCCGCCAGCGCCACCGACCGCTCCAGCGCGCCCTCCAGTACCGGCAGCGCGACCTGCGCCAGTCCGCGTAGCCCCCGGTCCGGGCGCCCGCGCAGCCGGCGGGCCGCCCGCAGCCGTCGTACGTCGGCGACGAGGTGCGGGGCGAACGTCATCGCCACCACCACCGCGACCCCCGCCTCGTACAGCGCGCCCGGCAGTGACTTCAGCAGCCGCGCCGGGTTGGCGAGGGCGTTCGCGGCGCCCACGCAGATCAGCAGCGTGGCCAGCTTCAGACCGTCGTACAGCGCGAAGAGCAGGCCCTCGGCGGTGACCCGGCCGCCGAGCCGCACGCCCTGCGCCCAGTCCGGCAACGGGACCTCGGGGAGGGTGAGGAGCGTGTGGGAGCCGGGGATCGGGGAGCCGAGGAAGACCGCGAAGAAGAGGCGGACGAGCAGCACGGCGAGCGCCAGCCGGACGAAGGCGGCGTACGAGCGGGACCAGGGGGCGTCCGTGCGGTGGGTGGCCACGACGTAGCCCGCGACCGCGACGAGGAGGCCGAGGAGGAGCGGGTTGGTGGTGCGGGAGGCGGCGGTGCCGAGACCGAGCGCCCAGAGCCACCAGGCCCCGGGGTGGACGGTGCGGCGGGGCGTCCGTGCCGGTCCCGGGGCGGACACCGGCACGGACGTCGGCTCCCCGGTGCCGCTGCCACGACGACCTGCCACGTCCCTCAGCCCCTGCGCCGCCGCCTGGACCGCCACACCGCTGCTGCGGCCAGCACCGCCACCGCGCCCACGCCCACGAGCAGGCCGGCGGACGGGCCCGGTCCGTCCTCGGCGGACGACGCCTCGCCGGAGGGCGCGGGGGAGGCGTCCGTCGCGGTGTCCCCCTTCCCCTCCGACGCCGTGACCGGCTCGCCGCAGCCGCTCTCCGGATAGCCGGCGATCGCGCACAGCAGGGCGCCTGAGTCGTAGCGCAGCGGTCCCGCGACCGCGGCCAGGGCGTCCGCGGTCGTCGCGTCCTCGGGGACGCGGGCGCAGACGGTCCGGGCCTTCGGAGGCGTCTCGCCGTCCGGGGCGTCCGCCGTCGTACCGAAGTCGACGACGAGGGCGACCCGCTTGTGGTCCGCCCGGCCGGGCGTCGCGGCGCAGATGGCGGTGAAGTCCGCGGTGCCGCGCGGCTGCGCGGCGTCGTCCGCGTTCGCGGTGACGGCGAACCGCAGGCCCTGCACGCTCCCGTCGGCGGGCCGTGCCGTCGACGGGCCCTGTGTCGCGAACGTCCACGCCGCGTCGCCGCCCTGCCCGTCCCGCTCCCAGAACGACCAGTAGCGGTAGTCGGCGGCCCGGGCCTCGCCCGCGCCGCCGAGTACGAACGCGGCGAGGAGCGCGGCCAGGACCGGCAGCAGGACGGACGCGCGGCGGGCCGTGCGCAGGGCTGTACCGGGGCGGATCACGGCCGCCGCTTCCTGCCGCGGAGGCTGAGGAAGATGCCGATGCCGAGGCCGGCGACCAGGAACGCCGCGACGATCAGCGTGATGCCGAGGGCCGAGCCGTCCTCCTCCGACGTCTCCTCGGCGGCGGCGGACTCGGCCGCCTCCGGCTGCGGGCCGGTCGCGTTCAGCGCCTTCACCAGGTCCGTGCCGCCGAAGTCGCGCGGGTCGGTGCCGGTGGCGTGGGCGGCGAAGACCAGCTGGGCGTACGCGGCCGGGCCCGCCCCGGCGGCCCACGCCGGCCCGTGCTCCTTGAGCCGGGCCAGGGGCTCGGCGGTGTCCCCGGTCGCCCCCGCGGCGGCGAGCGCGACGACCGCGTCGGCGGTGTTGCCGTAGTCGGGCTGGTCCTCGGCGCCGGGGAGGACGGACGTCAGGTAGCCGTCCTTCGCCATCGCCTCGGTGAGGTGGGCGGCGCCGCCCCGGGCCGCGTCCGCGGGGGAGGCGTCGTCACCGTCGACGCACTCGGCGGCGCCGGCCGCACCGGACTCGCCGGCCCCGGGCGCGAAGCCCTTGCCGAGGCTGCCGAGGACGGCGGCCGCGGTGGCGTCGGCGTTCGCCGTCAGCGCGCCCTTCGCGTCCGGCTGGTAGGCGAAGGCGCCGCCGTCCTCCTCGCCGCAGGGCACGGCCAGGGCGCGCAGGGCGTCGTACGGGGTGTTGCCCTCGGCGCTGCGCTGTTCCTCCGGGTCGTCGCCGACGGCCGCGAGGGCGCCGATGACGACGGAGGTGGAGTTGGCGTCGCTCGGCCCGTTCGTGGTGTAGCCCCAGCCGCCGTCGTCGTTCTGGGCGTCCTTCAGCCAGCGCAGGGCGTGGACGGTCTCGGCGTCGTGCCCGCCGAGCGCCGCGAGGGCCTGGACGGCCGCCGCCGTGCTGTTCGTGTCGACCTGCGTCTGAGCATCGCACTGGGCCGTGGTGTCGGCGCGGTACGCGGGGAACGCCCCGTCGGAGCACTGCTGCCCCACCAGCCAGTCCACGGCCTGCGCGGCGGGCTTCTCGCCCACGAGGTCCTGGGCCGTCAGGGCGAGGGACTGGCGCCAGACCCCGTCGTACGCCGGGTCGGTGTCGCCGTACAGCCCGGACGGTATCGCCACGGAGGGCGAGGGCGACGGGGACGCGTCGTCGGCGACGGCGGGCGCTGCGGCCGCGCCGAGGACGGCGGTGACGGCCAGGACCGCGGCGGTGCGGCGAACGTTCATGGTCGGCGGGAGCCTCTCCAGTGCGGGGAGCCGGGCCCCACGGGACACCCCGGACGGCTCGGCTCCGCGTTCCTCGACGGTGCCACCGGCGGACTGCCGGTGGCGCGAGCCGGTCACCTGCCCACCGGGGCGGTCCGGCGCACCGCGAGCGATGCGAAGGTCACGGTTCAGGGGCGCGGGTCCGTGCCGGTTTCGTACCGGCTTCCCCCCGTACGGGCGCGATGACGACCCGGCCACTCTACCGGCCCGTGATCGGGACCCCGAGCGGTGGCCGGGGGACCGGGGCGGACGTGCGGACGTGGCCATGGACGGCCCATGCCCCGGGGACGGGCCGGTGACGCGCACGGCCGCTCGGAGCCCGTGCCGTACCGGACCCGGGCCGGGGAGGCGGCAGCGGCCGTCAATCGTGCGCCGGCACCGGGTCGATCAGCCGGCACGCCGTCTCGACGTCGGCCCTGACCTGGTCGATGGAGGCGCGGCCGGAGAGCCAGGTGATGAGGGCGGAGTGCCAGGTGTGCTCGACGACGCGGACCGCGGCCAGCTGGCCGGGGGTGGGGTCCGGCCCGCCCATCGCGTCCAGGACGATCGCGGTCGTCCGGCGGTAGACGAGGTCGACCTCGGCGCTCGCGCCGCGGTCCGCGAAGATCAGGGCGCGGACCATGGCGTCGGCCAGCAGCGGATCGCGCTGCAGCGCGCGGAAGGCGCGCATCAGGGTCTCCGCCACCCGCTGCGCCGGTGTCCCGCCGGTCGGCGGCCGCTTGCGCAGCGTGCCGTGCATGCGCTCCAGCTGGTCCCCCATGGTGGCGACCAGCAGGTGGATCTTGGAGGGGAAGTAGCGGTACAGGGTGCCGAGCGCGACCTGGGAGAGCTCCGCGACCTCGCGCATCTGCACGGCGTCGAACCCGCCCCGGCTCGCCAGCTCCGTGCTCGCCTCCAGGATGCGGCGCCGGCGGGCCTCCTGCCGCTCGGTGAGCGGGGCCGCGGCGGGCCGCGCGCTCCCGCCGTCCGGCCGGTCCGCGGTACTGGCTTCCACCTGGGCTGCGGTACTGGCTTCCACCTTGGCCTCCGAGGCTCGGGTCCCGTTTCGTGACGATCGGCGAGGGGCAGCGAGGAGTCAGGATGGCAGGGTGCGAAGGGGTGGCGCGAATCACCCGAGCCGCTGCTCACGGCGGACTTACCTGCGGGTAGATTCAACGTGTCCTGAACGTTCGAGTCTGAAACTTGTTCTAGATCGGTGCCCGTCGTACGCTCGCGGGACGTGCAGGGAGAAGGGGGCCGGAGTGACCGCTGACGCCAGGGAGGCGGGTCCCCGGGAGGGTCTGGCCGCCGACGGCATGCGACCGCTCGACATCGCGCTCCTCACCTACAAGGGGAACCCTTTCTGCGGCGGCCAGGGCGTCTACGTACGGCACCTCTCCCGCGAACTCGTCCGCCTCGGTCACCGCGTCGAGGTCATCGGCGCCCAGCCGTACCCCGTGCTCGACGAGGTCGAGGCCGACGGCACCGCGGGCGCCGGACCGTCCCTCACCGAGCTGCCCAGCCTCGACCTGTACCGCCAGCCCGACCCCTTCCGCAACCCCGGGCGCGACGAGTACCGCGACTGGATCGACGCCCTCGAGGTCGGCACCATGTGGACCGGCGGTTTCCCCGAGCCGCTGACCTTCTCGCTGCGGGCCCGCCGCCATCTGCGCGCCCTGCGCGGGCGGTTCGACGTCGTCCACGACAACCAGACGCTCGGCTACGGGCTGCTGGGTGACCTCGGCGCCCCGCTCGTCACCACCATCCACCACCCCATCACCGTGGACCGGCGCCTCGAGCTCGACGCGGCCCCCACCTGGAAGCGGCGGATGTCGCTGCGCCGCTGGTACGCGTTCACCCGCATGCAGAAGCGGGTGGCGCGCAGGCTGCCCTCGGTGCTCACCGTCTCCGGCAGCTCCCGCCAGGAGATCGTCGACCACCTGGGCGTACGGCCGGACCGGGTGCACGTCGTGCACATCGGCGCCGACACCGACCTCTTCTCGCCCGATGCGTCCGTGCCGCAGGTGCCGGGCCGGATCGTCACCACCTCCAGCGCCGACGTGCCGCTCAAGGGCCTGGTCTTCCTGGTCGAGGCGCTCGCCAAGATACGCACCGAACACCCCGGCGCCCACCTCGTCGTCGTCGGCAGGCGGGCCGAGGACGGGCCCGTCGCGCAGGCCATCGAACGGTACGGGCTCGAGGGCGCCGTCGAGTTCGTGAAGGGCATCTCCGACGCCGAACTGGTCGACCTGGTGCGGTCGGCCGAGATCGCCTGCGTGCCCTCGCTGTACGAGGGGTTCTCGCTGCCCGCCGCGGAGGCCATGGCCACCGGCACACCCCTGGTCGCCACCACGGGCGGGGCGATCCCGGAGGTCGCGGGGCCCGACGGGGAGACCTGCCTCGCGGTGCCGCCCGGTGACGCGGGCGCGCTGGCCACCGCCCTCGGCCGGCTGCTGGGCGACGCAAGGCTGCGGGCCCGGCTCGGCGCGGCCGGACGGGAGCGGGTACTGGCCCGCTTCACCTGGGCGAAGGCGGCGGAGGGCACGGTGGCCCGGTACCGCGAGGCGATCGCCCGCGCCGGGGGGACGGCCCGCGTGACCGCGGCCGCGCCCGTGTTCCCGCCCGTGCCCGAAGCCGTGACAGTGACCGACCCCCACCCCGATCCCAAAGGCAGGGCCACGTGCTGACCGTCGACTTCTCCCGGTTCCCGCTCGCCCCGGGCGACCGCGTCCTGGACCTCGGGTGCGGGGCGGGCCGGCACGCCTTCGAGGCCTACCGGCGCGGCGCGCGGGTGGTGGCGCTGGACCGGAACGGCGAGGAGATCCGCGAGGTCGCCAAGTGGTTCGCGGCGATGGAGGAGGCCGGTGAGGCCCCGGCCGGGGCGACGGCCACCGCCATGGAGGGCGACGCCCTCGCGCTGCCCTTCCCCGACGCCTCCTTCGACGTCGTGATCATCTCCGAGGTCATGGAGCACATCCCCGACGACAAGGGCGTGCTCGCGGAGATGGTGCGCGTGCTCAAGCCGGGCGGCCGGATAGCGGTCACCGTGCCCCGCTACGGCCCGGAGAAGGTCTGCTGGGCGCTCTCCGACGCGTACCACGAGGTCGAGGGCGGCCACATCCGCATCTACAAGGCCGACGAACTGCTGCGCAAGATGCGCGAGGCCGGCCTGCGCCCGTACGGCTCCCACCACGCGCACGGGCTGCACTCGCCGTACTGGTGGCTGAAGTGCGCGTTCGGTGTCGACAACGACAAGGCGCTGCCGGTGAAGGCGTACCACAAGCTCCTGGTCTGGGACATCATGAAGAAGCCGCTCGCGACGCGGGTCGCCGAGCAGGCCCTGAACCCCCTCATCGGCAAGAGCTTCGTGGCCTACGCGACCAAGCCGCACCTGCCGCGCGTGGACGCCGAGTGACCACTCCCCGCACCGAGCACCTCGTCCTGCCCGGGGTCCTCACCGCCGAGCAGGCCGCCGCGACGGTGCGCGGCATCCTCGCCGTGCAGCGGGAGGACGGCGCGATCCCGTGGTTCCGCGGGCACCACCTCGACCCCTGGGACCACGTCGAGGCCGCGATGGCGCTGGACGCGGCCGGGGAGCACGAGGCGGCCGGGCGGGCGTACGCGTGGCTGCGCCGGCACCAGAACGGCGACGGCTCCTGGTACGCGGCCTACGCCGACGGCGACGCCGGCGACGTCACCGACCGGGGCCGGGAGACCAACTTCGTCGCCTACGTGGCCGTCGGCGTGTGGCACCACTACCTGGCCACCGGCGACGAGGCCTTCCTCGAGACCATGTGGCCGACCGTCTACGCGGCGGTCGAGTTCGTGCTGGCGCTGCAGCAGCCGGGCGGCCAGATCGGGTGGCGCCGCGACGACGACGGCACGTCCGCGACCGACGCGCTCCTGACCGGTTCCTCCTCCGTGCACCACGCGTTGCGCTGCGCGCTCGCCATCGCCGAGCAGCGCGAGGAGCCGCAGCCCGACTGGGAACTGGCGGCCGGCACGCTGCGGCACGCCCTGCGGCGCCACCCCGAGCGGTTCCTCGACAAGGGCCGCTACTCGATGGACTGGTACTACCCGGTGCTGGGCGGCGCGCTGACCGGCCCGGAGGCCAAGTCCCGCATCGAGGAGGGCTGGGACCGCTTCGTCGTCCCCGGGCTCGGGGTGCGCTGCGTGGACCCCAACCCGTGGGTGACGGGCGGCGAGTCCGCCGAACTCGCCCTGGCGCTCTGGGCGACGGGCGAGTCCGACCGCGCGCTGGAGATACTCCAGTCGGTCCAGCACCTGCGCGACGCGGAGTCGGGCCTGTACTGGACCGGTTACGTCTTCGAGGACGGGGCGGTCTGGCCCGAGGAGCTCACCTCCTGGACGGCGGGCTCGCTCCTGCTGGCCGTGGCGGCCCTCGGCGGCGACGAGCCCACCTGCGCCGTCTTCGGCGGCGACCGCCTCCCGTGGGGCCTGGAGACGGACTGCTGCGGCTGAGGACCCGGGGCCGGTACCGCCAGGTGCGTCAGTGCCGCGAGGTGCGGCCCGCGATGGCGTGCCCGATCGCGAGGTAGACGACCGCGGCGAGCCCGTACCCGGTGACGACCCGTGCCCACTCCTCGTCGAAGGTGAACAGGTCGTGGGACCAGCCGGCGAGCCAGCGGGCCGTCTCGTGGACGAACTGCACGAAGTCGTTCGCGCGGTTGGCGTCCAGCAGGTACATCAGGATCCAGAGGACGATGATGGCGGCCACGACGTCCGCGACGACCGCGATGATTCTCCCGGCCTGGTTGGTGCGATAGCGAGGTGACATGCGCTCCGTGTTGCCGGGGGCGCCTGCTTGAAACCCGTACGGTCCGGCTCAACTCGCTCTGCGGGAGCGGCCGTTGGTGACGGTACGGCAACGGCCCCCCGCCCGGGAGGGACGAGGGGCCGTGCGGTGGGCGCGGGCGCGTCGGCCGTCAGCCGCGCTGGATGCCGCTGGTGTCCTGGAGGACACCGCGGCGGCCGTCCTGCGTCTGGGCGACCAGGTTCGGGCCGCGCTGCTCGACGGCCAGGTACCAGGTGCCCGGGGCGAGTTCGGCGATGGTGTTCTGCGAGCCGTCCTCCGCGAACAGCGGACGCGGCACCGGCACGGCGAACCAGAACGGGGAGAAGTCGCTCGGCGCGGGCTGCGCCTGCGGCGCCTGTCCCTGGGGCGCCTGCCCCTGCGGGGCCTGGGCCTGCTGCTGGTGCTGCGGCGGCTGGGTGCCGAAGGGCTGACCGGGCTGGCCCGGCTGGGCGCCGTAGGGCTGGCCCGGCTGCGGGGCGCCCGGGTAGCCGTAGCCGGCGGGCGGCTGCGCACCGTACGGCTGCGGCGCCTGCGGGCGGGGGGCGCCGATGAGGGGGGCCTTCAGGGCCGGGACGAGGGGGGTGGCCACGGCCGCGGCGGCCATGAGCAGAGTGGCGACGAGCGCGAGGATCAGGCCCACGCCCGCGCCGGGACCGTCGCTGGAGGTGGCTCCGACGTTGTTGGCACCGCCGGCCGGGTCGAAGACGTTGCCGAGGGCGCTCCACGCGGCGAAGACCGTGAACGCGACACCGAGCGGGGCCAGGTCCAGTCCGGCGACCTTGGGCACCCGCGGCAGCCCCCGGGCGACGACGACGAGCGCGGCGCCGATGATGCCGGCCAGTACCACCCCGAACAGCACCGGTCCACTCTCCCAGGAGTTCGGGAGGGAGGTGTCGTCGGGAACTCCTTCGATGGAGTAGATGCTGAGGAACGACGCGATCAACAGCAACACCGCTGCTCCGATCACCACGCCGTCGCCTCTAGTGAGGGAGCGGATATTCACTTCAGGTCCTTCGTCAGTCGTCTCGTCGTCCGTGGAGGAGGCGTCGCTGACACCATGTCGCCGGGTGGCCAGGTGTGAAGCGCGGGGGTTGGCCCCTCGTCGTACGAACGACCTTATCTCCCGCCCCCTGAGGCTGTCCGCCTGGATCGACGCGCTGATCACCATCTCGCCCGCTACGTCCGCAGGAAACTCACGATTCCCTCAGAGATCCCCTGCGCCGCCTTCTGCCGCCAGGCACCGCTGCTCAGCAGTACCAGGTCGGCGCTGTCGCGCATGTTCCCGCACTCGATGAAGACCTTGGGCACCGTCGACAGGTTGAGACCGCCCAGGTCCTCGCGGGTGACGAGACCGGTCCCGTCGCCCACGTAGTTGGCGGGCGCGCTGCCCGTGACGGCCACGAACCGGCCCGCGATGCGCGCGCCCAGCTCCCGCGAGGGGCCGACGATGGCCCGGGTGTCGGCGCCGCCCGCCCGGACGGCACCCGGCAGGATCACGTGGAAGCCGCGGTTGCCGGCCCCGGAGCCGTCGGCGTGGATCGACACGACGGCGTCGGCCCCGGCGTCGTTCCCGATGCGCGCCCGCTCGTCGACGCAGGGACCCCACGGCCGGTCGTCGTCCTGCGTGAACCGCACGGTCGCGCCCTGCTGCTGCAGGGCGGTGCGCAGCCGCCGTGCCACGTCCAGTGTGAAGTCGGCCTCCCGGTAACCGGCGTCGGACGCCGTCCCGGTGGTGTCGCACTCCTTGCGGTTCGTCCCGATGTCCACCTGGCGGTTGATCTCGGTGGCGTGCTCGAAGTTGCCCGGGTTGTGGCCGGGGTCGACGACGACGACCTTGCCCTTGAGGGGGCCGGACGCGGCGGGCGCCGAGGCGCTGGAGGGAGCCGAGGGAGCGGAATCCGCAGGGGTGGGCTCGGCGGGGGTGGGGTCCGCGCCGTCGCCGGCCGTCGGCTCCCCGGATTCCCCGGACGGCGCGGGGGCGGCCGCCGCGGACGACGACGCGGGCGCCGCCGTACCGCCGCCCGCCCCCGCCGAGCCCTCCGAATCGCCCGTGACCTGCCACAGCAGCCATCCGGCCAGCGCCCCCGGCACCAGCGCGGCCACCGCGACGGTCAGCGGACGGCGCAGGGCGGAGCGGCGGGGCGGAGCCGGTTCGAAGTCCGGGCCTACGTACGACACGACAGCCACCTTACGGCGCGGTCCGCCGGCCCGCAGGGAGCGGGCGCCGCCCGGGTGGCGTCCCTCGCCGGCGGGAGGCGCCCGGCCGTCAGATCCCGGTCCCCGTGCGCCGCAGCACCCGCAGCGAGTCCGTCGCCGAGACCTCCTCGAAGGCGCCGGACGCGAGGGCCCTGAGGTAGACGCGGTAGGGGGCCTGCCCGGTGAACTCGTCCACCGGGTCCGGGAACACGTCGTGGATGACGAGCAGACCGCCCTCGGCGACGTGCGGGGCCCAGCCCTCGTAGTCGGCGCCGGCGTGCTCGTCGGTGTGCCCGCCGTCGACGAAGACGAGGCCGAGCGGGGTCCGCCAGAAGGCCGCCACCTGCGGGGAACGGCCCACGATCGCGACCACGTGGTCCTCCAGGCCCGCCCGGAGCAGGGTGCGCCGGAAGGCGGGGAGCGTGTCCATCAGCCCCACCTCGGGGTCCACGGTGGACGGGTCGTGGTACTCCCAGCCCGGCTGCTGCTCCTCGCTGCCCCGGTGGTGGTCCACCGTGATCGCGGGCACCCCGGACCGGCGGGCCGCGTCGGCGAGCAGGATCGTGGAGCGGCCGCAGTACGTGCCCACCTCCAGCAGGGGCAGCCCGAGCCGCCCCGCCTCGACGGCCGCCGTGTACAGGGCGAGCCCTTCCTCCGTCGGCATGAACCCCTGCGCGGCCTCGAAGGAGGCGAGGATCTCGGGGCCGGGCGCCGTGGGCATGGGGTTCCTCCGGGGCGGGTCGTGTGCGAGGGTCGCGCCCCATGCTGCCGCACCCCCGGGCCGGACCGGCGCCGGGGGCAGTCCTCGACGGGTCAGCCCCCGAGTCAGTCCTCGACGGGTCAGGCCCTGACGGTGTCGCCCGCCTGCGCCCCCGTCGCCTGCGCCGCCGTCCGCCGCGCCCGGCGCAGCGCCTCGTCCTCCTCGCTGCTCGCCCGCAGTCGCAGCCGGGGCGCCGAGCGTCCGCGGGGGAGGAGGAGGGCCAGCAGGAGGCCGACCGCGACCGCCGCCAGGGCGATCAGGAAGGAGGTACGGAAGCCGTGCAGGGTGGGGACCGCGACGCCGTCCACCTGGTGCGCGGTGCCGGCGAGGACCATGCCGACGACCGCGCTGGACACCGAGGTGCCGATGGAACGCATGAGGGTGTTGAGGCCGTTGGCCGCACCGGTCTCGGCCGGGTCGACCGCGCCGACGATCAGCGCGGGCAGCGAGGAGTAGGCGAGGCCGATACCGATGCCGAGCACCACCGAGACGAGGACGGTCTGCCAGGCGGCGCTCATCAGGCCGAGGCCCGCGCCGTAACCGATCCCGATGATCAGCAGGCCGAGGACGAGGGTCCACTTGGGGCCGTACCGCGCGGACAGGCGGGCGTACACCGGCGCGGTGAACATCATCGTCAGGCCCAGCGGCGCCACGCACAGGCCCGCGACCACCATCGACTGCCCGAGGCCGTACCCGGTGGCGGCGGGCAGCTGGAGCAGCTGCGGCAGGACCAGCGAGACCACGTAGAACGCGACGCCGACCATGATGGAGGCGAGGTTGGTGAGCAGCACCTCGCGGCGGGCGGTGGTGCGCAGGTCGACGAGGGGAGCCTTGACGCGCAGCTCCAGCAGGCCCCACGCGGCCAGGACGACGACGGCCGCGGCGAACAGGCCCAGGGTGGTGGCGGACGTCCAGCCCCAGTCGCTCCCCTTGGTGACCGGCAGCAGGAGGAGGACCAGTCCCGCGGTGAGGCCCAGCGCGCCCAGCACGTCGAACGAGCCGTTCGCGCGCGTCGTCGACTCCGGTACGGCGAACAGGGTGAGGGCGATCGCCACCGCGCCGAGGACGGCGGAGAGGTGGAAGAGGACGTGCCAGTCGGTGTGCTGCGCCACGAGGGCGGCGAGCGGCAGCGCCAGCCCGCCGCCGACCCCGATCGAGGAGCTCATCAGGGCCATCGCGGAGCCGAGCCGCTCGCGGGGCAGCTCGTCGCGCATCAGGCCGATGCCGAGGGGTATCGCGCCCATCGCGAAGCCCTGGAGGGCACGGCCGACGATCATGACGAGCAGCTCACTCGTGAACGCGCAGACCAGCGAGCCGAGGACCATCACGGCCAGGCTGGCGACCAGCATGCGCCGCTTGCCGTACAGGTCGCCGAGCCGGCCCATGATCGGTGTGGCCACGGCACCGGAGAGCAGGGTGGACGTCAGGACCCAGGTGGCGTTGCCCGCTGAGGTGCCCAGCAGTTGGGGCAGGTCCTTGACGACCGGCACGAGCAGGGTCTGCATGACCGCGACCACGATGCCCGCGAAGGCCAGCACCGGGACGATCGCGCCGGCCGGTCTCCGCGTGGGCTGCTGCGAGGTCGTGTGCGTCATCTAGGGGCCTTCCGTGGGGTGAGGGGGTGCGCGGCTCGTGCACGGGTTACTTGCAGTGTGAACCCGGTTTCTCCGGGCAACTATTCCGCTACGCGCGGCACTTCGGGCCGCCGGCGATTTCTTGACCTCGCCTTGACGGACTGACGGCCCGTCATTTCATGCGCAGGCGAAAGCCGATACCGGTGGGCAGCGCGGATTGAGAACATGACGCCCATGCTCCGAGCCCCCGAAGAGTCCTCCGCCGGAAGAACCTCGAACTCCGCCGCCCGCACCGCGCCGCCCACCTGGCTGTTGGTGGCGCTCGCCTGTTCCGGGCAGTTCCTCGTCGTCCTGGACGTGTCCGTCGTCAACGTGGCCCTGCCCTCCGTACGGGCCGACCTGGGACTCGGCGGAGCGGGACTGCAGTGGGTGGTGAACGCGTACACGATCGCCTTCGCCGGTTTCATGCTGCTGGGCGGCCGGGCCGGTGACCTCTACGGGCGCAAGCGGATGTTCCTGGTCGGGCTCACCCTCTTCACGCTGGCGTCGCTGGGCGGCGGGCTCGCGCAGGAGGGCTGGCAGCTCCTCGCGGCCCGCGCCGCGCAGGGCCTGGGGGCCGCGGTGCTCGCCCCCTCCACGCTCACGCTCCTCACCGCGGCCGTACCGGAGGGACCGGCCCGCGCGCGTGCCATAGCGACCTGGATGGCGGTCGGCGCGGGCGGCGGAGCCGCGGGCGGACTGGTCGGCGGCGTCCTCGTCGACTTCCTGGACTGGCGCTGGGTCCTGCTCATCAACGTCCCCGTGGGCGCCGTGATCCTCGCCGGCTCCGTCCGCTGGCTGTCGGAGAGCCGGGCCGGGGACCGGCGGCGACTGGACCTGCCGGGCGCCGTCCTGGTGACGGCGGGCCTCGCGACGCTGGCGTACGGCATCGTGCAGACGGAGGCCGTGGGCTGGACGGAGGCCGCGGCGCTGTTCCCGCTGCTCGCCGGAGTGGCCCTGCTCGGCGCCTTCCTGGCCGCCGAGGCGCGCACGAAGGCACCCCTGATGCCGCCGAAGCTGCTCCGCATCAGGTCGGTGGCGTCGGCGAACACGGCGATGCTGCTGTCCGGTTCGGTGACCTTCTGCATGTGGTACTTCATGACGCTGTACGCGCAGAACGTGCTCGGCTACACCCCGCTGGAGGCCGGACTCGCCGGCATGCCGAGCTCCCTGGCGGTGGTGCTGGGCGCGAAGCTCGCGCCGCGGCTGATGCGGGTGCTGGGGGCACGGCACGCCGTGGTGCTCGGCATGCTGGTCTCCACCGCCGGGTTCGGCTGGCAGTCGACGATGACGGCGGACGGCGCGTACATGACCGCCATCATGATCCCCGGCGTCCTGATGATGACGGGCGCCGGCCTGGCGGGCACCCCCCTCGCCGCGCTCGCCACGTCCGGGGCGGCACCGGGCGACGCCGGACTGGTCTCCGGGCTGGTCAACACCTCCCGCACGATGGGCGGCTCGCTCGGCCTGGCCGTCATGTCGACCGTCGCGGCGTCCCGCACCACGGGCGGCGACGCGGCAGCACCGGAGGCGCTCACCGCCGGGTACGCCCTGGTGTTCCGCACGGGCGGCGTCGTGCTGTTCGCGGCGACCCTGCTGATGCTGGTGTGGCTGCCGCGGGACGACGACGACCGGGACTGAGCGCCCGTCCGCCGACGGCTCCTACAGCCACCCCTGATGGCGGGCCTCCCGCACCGCCTCCATACGGTTGCGGGTGGCCGTCTTGCCGATGGCGGACGAGAGGTAGTTGCGCACGGTCGACTCGGAGAGGTGCAGCCGCCCGGCGATGTCGGCGACGGTCGCACCGTCCGTGGAGGCCCTCAGGACGTCGCACTCGCGGGCGGTCAGCGGACTGGGACCGGCGCTCAGCGCGGCCGCCGCGAGGGCCGGGTCGATCACTCTCTCCCCGGCCAGCGCCCGGCGGACGGCCTCGGCGAGCTCCTCCACGGGCCCGTCCTTGACGAGGAAGCCGACGGCGCCCGCCTCCATGCCTCGGCCACCGGGAGGGGACGCGGATACCGGCCCGCCACGAAGGATCGTCGTCGACTTCCCGGCGCCGTTCCGCCCGAGCAGCGCGACCGTCTCACCGCGTGCCACGGTCAGATCGACCCCGTCCACGGCCCGTACGGCACCGAACGCCTTGACCGCCCCCGTGAAGGACACCGCGGGTGCCCCGTCCCTCTTCGTCATGACCACGACGGTACGGACCGGACGGCGGACCACGGCAGATGCGCTTGTACGGATCCGGGCAGGACAGATGTCACTGGGAACGGACGCCGCCGTGCACGGACGTCACTGGGAACGGACGCCGCCGGGTACGAGGAGTCCATGCCCATCGACGTGGCCGCGGCCCTCGCGGCACCGCCCCGGTCCGCAGGCGTCTCCTGGACCCCCAAGGACGTCCAGCTCTACCACCTCGGCATCGGCGCCGGCGTCCCCGCGACCGACCCCGGTGAACTGCGCTACACGCTGGAGTCCCGGCTGCACGTCCTGCCCAGCTTCGCCACCGTCGCGGGCGCCGGGGAGCCGGGGGTGATCCGCGGTCTGTCGGTGCCCGGCGTCGACGTCGACCCGGCCCGGGTGCTGCACGGCGGCCAGACGCTCGTCCTGCACCGTCCGGTCCCCGTCGCGGGCGAGGCCGTCGCCACCTCGCGCCTCACCGCCGTCCGCGACAAGGGGAACGCGGCGGTCCTCGTGCTGCGCACCGAGGCGGCCGACGCGGACGGGCCGCTGTGGACGGAGGAGGCCCGGATCTTCGTACGCGGGGAGGGCGGCTGGGGCGGCGGACGCGGACCGTCCGCCCGCCGTTTCCCGCCCCCGCCCGAGAGGCCGCCGGACCGGGTGGTCGAGCGGCCCGTACGGGAGGACCAGGCGCTGCTGTACCGGCTCTCCGGCGACCTCAACCCGCTGCACGCGGACCCCGGCTTCGCGCGGCGGGCCGGCTTCGAGCGCCCCGTCCTGCACGGCCTGTGCACCTACGGGATCACGCTGAAGGCGGTCGTCGACACGCTGCTCGGCGGGGACGGGACGCGGGTCCACGCCTACGCCACCCGCTTCGCCGGACCCGCCTTCCCCGGCGAGACCCTGCGCATCCGGATCTGGGGGACGGGGGACGGCGTGGAACGGGTGCGGGTGTCGGTGACCGCGGTGGAGCGGGACGACGCCCCGGTGCTCGCCGACACCGTCGTCTCCCACGGGTGAGGGGCTCGGCGACGAACGGCACGGCCCCGCCCGTCGATCCGTCCGACGGGCGGGGCCGTGCCGTTCATCGCCGCCGGTGCGGCGTCGCGTCGCCTCAGGCGGCCGAATCGTCCGAGCCGGCCGCCTCGGCCCGCTCGGAGCCCCTGCGGTGCCGCCCGCTCGGTGCCGCCTCGTTGTCCTCGGCGCATATCTCGCCGCGGTGCCGTCCGTGGCCCAGGGCGTCCAGTTCCTGGTCGAGGAGCTGGGTGCCCGGCTGCGCGTGGGCGGTTGGCCGTTCCGTGGTGTGCGTGTCGCTCATCTGCGAAGGTCCCCCATCAGCAGTTCGTTCGTACAGGCGGGTGATTTTATCGGGACCGGTGCCGGCTCCGACGCCGCCCACCGCCGTCCGTCGCCAACCCTGTCGCCACCCCTGTCGAGTACGGCCGCACGGTGTCATCTGTTCACCGGCACCGGGCCCACCCGCCCCCGCAACGGCGCCTCCTGCAAGGGCACCGGCCGCGGGGCGGCGGGCTCCGCCGCGGCCGGAAGCGCTGCCGTACCCGGCCCCGGTCCCGACTGCGGGTGCCCGGACACCGGCCCCGGGCCCGATCCCGACACCGGCGCGGGCACCGGAGCCGGTCCCCTACCGACCGGGCAGCCGCCCGGGCCCCCCGGGCCGCCCAGGAATCCCGTGGTGGCCATGCCCGCCGCCGTGAGCCCCGCTCCCGCCGTCGGCACCCCCATTCGTGCCCCGCCGTGCCCCGCTGCCCCCACCGCGCCGGCCGGCACCACCACCCAGGCCACGCCGCACGGCGCCGTCCGGGTCGCGTACGGCAGACAGAGCACCCCGTCCCTGGTCAGCGACCCGGCACCGGTCAACCACCCCTCCGGCGGCGGCAGGTGGTGCACCCTGCCCTCGGCGGGCCGCCAGGCGCCCACCCAGCTGCCCGCCGCGCTGTCGATGCGCAGGGCCACCGCGCAGCTCTCCGGGGTCAGTACCTCCCCGGGCTGGACCGCGAACGGCGCCACCGCGCAGTCCCGCAGCCGCAGGCACTCCGGGAAGCGGACCGGCAGCGCGCTGCCCAGCACGCCCCAGCCGAGGCGGGCGCGGCCCGGCGACGGCGCGTCCGAGCAGATCACGAGGAGTCCGCTGTAGGGGTCCGCGAGCAGCAGCCGGTCGTCGCTGTGGTCCGAGATCTGCAGCAGCGGGGAGACCTCGCCCCGCTCCAGGTCCACCACCACCGTCTTGGTCCGGCCGTCCAGGAACTGGTCCAGGGCGAGCAGCCGTCCCGTACGGTCCAGCCACACACCGCCCGAGCAGCGCCCCGGCACCTCCGTCAGCTGCTCGGGACCGAACGGCCCGCCCACCACGAGCCACACCGCCGTCGACCGCGGGGTGCCGGCGAGGGCGTACGCGCGCTCCCCGCACGGCGCGGGGGGCAGCAGCCGCAGCTCGGCGGCGGGGTCCCCGTTCTCGACCCCGCCGAGCGGCAGTTCGCCTGTCCCGGGGCCGGCCGGGTACAGCAGCGCGAACATGTGGCGTCCGCTCGCGGCCCGGTGGATCAGCACGCGCCCGTCGCCCATCGGGTGCACCTCGGTGCCGGGCTCCTCCGGCTGGTGCACGGGCAGCGGCACGGCGTAGGGCTCGGGGCCGTCCAGGGTCCAGCGCTCCGGGTACCAGGACTCGCCGGCGCGTGCGAGGCGTGCCGCGTACGTCCCGTCGGCGGTGATCACGCAACCGGGTCCGGCGGGTTCACTGACCGTCATCGTTCGGTCACCTCCGGCTACGACGCTAGTTTTCGTACGCGCGGGCGTGGAACCGGCAGGCACCCTCTTCACACATAAGGGGGTTCGTGCCGCGGTTCATCCGGGCAAACAGGGGCCGGTGTGCTGCCGGGGGCACCAGTGGGGGAGCGCCGCGACCCGGCAACGGTCGGAAGGCCGCCCCCACGGCCGCCCCGGGCGGTCCGGGCTGGTCAAGTGAACCGCGGCCGGTGGGGCACCGCGGGAAGGCAGGTAGCCTTTTCCCCGTGCCCCGTCTGTCTGAAGTCATCGCCGCGCTCGACGTGCTCTGGCCCCCCGAGAGGGCCGAGGGCTGGGACGCGGTCGGCACGGTCTGCGGCGATCCCGACAGGGACGTCTCCCGTGTCCTGTTCGCCGTCGACCCGGTCCAGGAGATCGCGGACGAGGCGGTGGAACTGGGCGCCGACCTGCTGGTCACCCACCACCCCCTCTACCTGCGCGGTACGACGACGGTGGCGGCGTCCACCGCCAAGGGCCGGGTCGTGCACACCCTGATCAAGAACGACGTCGCCCTGCACGTCGCCCACACCAACGCCGACACGGCCGACCCGGGGGTCAGCGACGCGCTCGCCGGCGCCCTGGACCTGCGCGTCGTGCGCCCCCTCGTGCCGGACGCCGGCGACCCCGCCGGCCGCCGTGGCCTCGGCCGCGTCTGCGAGCTGGACCACCCGCTGACCGTACGGGAGTTCGCCGACCGGGCCGCGAAACTGCTGCCCGCGACCGCGCAGGGCATCCGCGCCGCCGGCGACCCCGACGCCCTCGTGCGCACGGTCGCGGTGAGCGGCGGCAGCGGCGACAGCCTCTTCGACGCCGTACGGGCGGCGGGCGTCGACGCGTTCCTCACCGCGGACCTGCGCCACCACCCGGCGTCGGAAGCCCGCGCGCACGACCCCCGTACGCCTCTCGCGCTGTTCGACGCCGCGCACTGGGCCACCGAGTGGCCCTGGTGCGAGCTGGCCGCAGCCCAGCTCGACGAGATCTCCGACCGCCACGGCTGGAACCTCAGGGTCCACGTCTCCGGGACGGTCACCGACCCCTGGACCGCCCACGCGGCGTCCACCACCACCGACAACCCGGGAGCCCCCAACTGAACGCCGCGCCCGCCGACCAGATCCGCCTCCTCGACGTGCAGGACCTGGACGTACGCCTGCAGCAGCTCGCCCACAAGCGCAGGTCGCTCCCCGAGCACGCCGAGATCGAGTCGCTGACCAAGGACCTCACGCAGCTGCGCGACCTGCTGGTGGCCGCGCAGACCGAGGAGGGCGACTGCGCCCGCGAGCAGACCAAGGCCGAGCAGGACGTGGACCAGGTGCGCCAGCGCGCGGCCCGCGACCAGCAGCGCCTGGACTCCGGCGCCGTCACCTCCCCCAAGGACCTGGAGAACCTCCAGCGCGAGATCTCCTCCCTCGCCAAGCGCCAGGGCGACCTGGAGGACGTCGTCCTGGAGGTCATGGAGCGCCGCGAGTCCGCGCAGGAGCGGGTGACCGAGCTGACCGGCCGGGTCTCCTCCGTCCAGTCGAAGATCGACGACGCGACGGCCCGCCGGGACGCCGCGTTCGAGGAGCTCGACGGCGAGGCGGCCACGGTGACGAAGGAGCGCGAGGTCATCGCCGGCTCCGTCCCCGCCGACCTGCTGAAGCTCTACGACAAGCTGCGCGGGCAGCAGGGCGGCATCGGCGCGGCCAAGCTGTACCAGCGCACCTGCCAGGGCTGCCGCCAGGAGCTCGCGATCACCGACTTCAACGAGGTCCGCGCCGCCGCCCCCGACACGGTGGTCCGCTGCGAGAACTGCCGCCGCATCCTGGTGCGCACGGCCGACTCCGGCGTCTAGGCGTACGGGGCGTACGGCGTGACGGAGTTCGTCGTCGAGGCCGACGGGGGTTCCCGGGGCAACCCGGGACCCGCGGGGTACGGCGCGGTGGTCCTGGACGCCGCGACCGGCCAGGCGCTCGCCGAGCGGGCCGAGTTCCTCGGCGTGGCGACCAACAACGTGGCGGAGTACCGGGGCCTGCTCGCGGGACTCCGGGCCGCCCGCGCACTGGACCCGGACGCCACGGTGCACGTCCGCATGGACTCCAAGCTCGTCGTGGAACAGATGTCGGGCCGCTGGAAGATCAAGCACCCGGACATGAAGCCCCTGGCCATGGAGGCGGCGGCGGTCTTCCCACCGTCCCGCGTCACGTACGAGTGGATCCCGCGCGCGCGGAACAAGCACGCGGACCGGCTGGCCAACGAGGCGATGGACGCGGGGCTGCGCGGCGAGCAGTGGTCTCCGGCGGAGTCGACGGCGGACCTGGCGGGGGCCCCGGACGCGGAGGCCTCGGCCGCGGAAGCTCCGGGGACGAGCACGGAAGCTCCGAGCACGAGCACGGAAGCTCCGAGCGCAGAAGCGGCGCTCAAGTCGGACGCCGACCTGCGGGCCGCGCGCAACGTGGCGTCCGTCGGCCCCCCGCCCGACCTGGGCCCGCCCGCCACCTTCGTCCTCCTCCGGCACGGCGAGACCCCGCTCACCCCGCAGAAGCGTTTCTCGGGCAGTGGCGGCTCCGACCCCTCCCTCTCCGGCGCCGGCCGCCACCAGGCGGAACGCGTCGCCGCCGTCCTCGCCGCCCGCGGCACGATCCAGGCCGTCGTCACCTCGCCGTTGGCCCGCTGCCGCGAGACGGCAGGGATCGTCGCTGCCCGGCTCGGCCTGGACGTGACGGTGGAGGACGGGCTGCGCGAGACCGACTTCGGCGCCTGGGAGGGCCTCACCTTCGCCGAGGTGCGCGCCCGCCACCCCGAGGACATGGACGCCTGGCTCGCCTCGCCCGACGCCGCCCCCACCGGCGGCGGCGAGAGCTTCGCGGCCGTGACGAGGCGCACCGCCGCCACCAGGGACGCGCTCACGGCCACGTACGCGGGCCGCACCGTCCTGCTCGTCACCCACGTCACCCCGATCAAGACCCTCGTCCGCCTCGCCCTCGGCGCGCCCCCGGAGTCCCTGTTCCGCATGGAGCTGTCGGCGGCCTCGCTGTCGGCGGTGGCGTACTACGGGGACGGGAACGCGTCGGTGCGGCTGCTGAACGACACGTCGCACCTGCGCTGACCACCGGGTCCGGCCGCCGCCGTCCTCAGTGGACCTCGTCCACGAGCACGTCGAGCGCCCAGGCCTTCCCCGCCTTCGCGGGCGCCTCGGCCTCCACGACGTACCCGAGGTCCCGCAGGGCCTGGACGAGCTCCGCGGGATCCGCCGGCGTGGCCCCTTCGGTGAGGAGATCCCGTACGATCCGCCCCTTGGTCGCCTTGTTGAAGTGACTGACGACCTTCCGGGTGGGCGCGTGCAGCACCCGCACGGTGGCGGTCCGCCCCGCGACCTCCCCCTTCGGCTTCCAGGCGGTCGCGTAGGCGGAGGACCGCAGGTCGAGCACGAGTCCGTCCCCGGCGGCCTCGGGCAGCGCGCCGGCCATCGGCGCCCGCCAGTACGCACCGAGCGCACCGAGCCCGGGCAGCTTCACGCCCATGGAACACCGGTAGGACGGGATCCGGTCCGTCACGCGCACCGCCCCCCACAGCCCGGAGAAGACGAGCAGGGACCGGGCCGCCCGCCGCTGCGCGTCGGCATCGAGCGAGGAGAGCCCCAGCGCGTCGTACAGCACCCCGGTGTAGATCTCCCCGGCGGGCCGCGCACCCGCCGTCCTCAGCTCGGCGTTCTTGGCGACCTCACCCCGCAGCCCCTCGCTCAGCCCGAGCACCTCCCGGGCCTTCTCCTCGTCCCCGGCGCACAGCTCGACGAGCTCCCCGAGCACGGCCTCCCGGGCCGGGGCGAGCCCCGGCAGCGAGAGCGACTCCGGCGCCAGCGGGGTGCCGGGGGCGGAGGGCGCCTTGCCTTCGGAGGGCGGGAGCAGGACGAGCACGGATGGTTCTCCTCGTACGGGGTGGGTCGGGGCACGTGGAGCCCCGCGCCAGCGTACGGCGTCCGCGTGGTGACGCGGTCCGTCACCGCGTGTCGCGCAACGCGAGAACGTACGTCGCGGTGAGCGCGACACCGCGGTCCTCGTCCCGGGACAGCTCGGCGAGGGCACGGGACGTCGTCTCCCCCGGGATGCCGGCGAGGGCCTGGGCCAGCCGCCGCCGGCCGGAAGGCCCGAGGGTGTCGTGCGCGAGTCGTTCGACCAGCCTGGTGGCGATCCGGTCCGCCAGCTCGGCATCGCCCGCCAGCGCGCTCAGCGCATCGGCCGCGTCGACGTCGTTCGCCTCCTCGACGACCATGTCGACGAGTGTCGGGACCGCCTCGGCCACGCCCCGTGCGCCGAGCGCCAGAGCGGCGTACCTGCGGACCGCGGCGTCGGAGTGGGTGAGGGCCTGCCGCAGCAGTGCGGTCGCCTCGGCGCCCGGCATCTCGGCGATGGACCGGACAGCGCGTGCCCGCACCTCGGCCACGGGTGCGCCGAGACCCTCCGCCAGCAGGGCCGACGCGCCCGCGCCCGATCGCGCCAGAGCCCACCGCAGAGCCCCGGCGACGTTCGTGTCCGTCTCCCGCAACACGGCCTCGACCAGGGCTTCCACCGGCACCGGCAGCTCCCCGACCGAGGACAGGGCCGCGCGCTGGCGCTTTCCGGCGCTCTCCGAACCCAGGTCCTGGAGGAGCGCGACGACCTGGAGGACGTCCTCCCAGTCACCGGGCTCCGCGGCGCCGATCCGACGGAGCCGTACGAGCAGCTCCTCCTCGGCCGCGATGCGTTCCCGCGTCCGGCGGGCGAGGTCGTCGACGAGCGCCGACGGGTCGAAACCGGGATCGTCCAGCGCGCGCCCGACCTCACGCAGGGAGAGCCCCAACGAGCGCAGGCTCTCGACATGGAAGATCCGCCGGATGTCCGCACCGGAGTACTCCCGGTATCCGGACCCGGTACGACCCGTCGGCCGCACCAGGCCCAGCGCCTCGTAATGCCTGAGCATGCGGGCACTGACCCCGGAGCGTCGTGCCACCTCACCGATCAACACGGGCGGGTCATCCCTCCTGGCCGCCGACGGCGCGCGTCGGACCCTGTTCACCGAGGGCCACGATGCGCTTCGCCTCCTCGATCGCGAACTCGAATCCGGCATCCGGGTCGCGGAACAGCCGTTCCGTGGCGACCGCGTGCCGGCGCACGGGGAGGACGTCACCCGTCATCGCGGCGCGCAGCAACGGCAGCATCACCTCACCGAGCGCGACCAGCGCCCGGCTGAGGCTCAGCTGTGTCTCGCGCCCACCGCGCCCGAGCTGTGTCACCAGCACTCCGGCCAGCCCGGGCTCCTCACCTTCCGGCACGAGCACGACCGCCGCCCGCCAGGCGCTCCGCGCCACCTCGTCGTCCGCGTCGGACAGCAGCGCCCGTGTGATCGCCGGCCAGGCCCGCCGGTCCCCGACCTTCGACAGCGTGTGCAGCGCCTGACTCCGCGCCTGGGCACGCGCCGAACGGAGCTCGCCGACGAGCCGCGGGACCGTCTCGGACGCCGGATGACGGGTGAGCGCCCACGTCAGCATCTCGCGCACGGAGAACTCGGGCTCGACCGCGCACCGCGCGACGAGCGCGCCGACGAACCCCGGATCCGGACTCGTACCGACCGCCAGCGCCGCCCGCAGCCGCACCGACGCGTCGCCGTGCTCCAGCCCGCGGAGGGCTCGCATCGACTTCGTGTCCTGTTGCGTGTCCTGCTCCGTGTTCTGTTGCGTGTCCTGATCCGGCATGGTCATCGGGACCACCTCCCCGACGGCAGTGAAAGGCCTGTCACCGTGTCAAGGTCAAGTGCGGCCGTCCCGTTCCCCGATCATTCGGCCGAACTCGCCCCAGTTCGCCCGAGGACGAGTTCCCTCACCAGCTCGTCCGCCTCGTCCGCGTGGAACCGCACCACCCGTACCGTCCTGCGCCCTCCGAAGAAGGTCGTGTACTCGACGGGCTCGGCCAGATCGACCGTGACCGAGGTCTGCGCGCCGATGGCGAGGTCGAGCTCACTCTCGCGCTTGTCGTCGGTCATCCGCAGCTCACGGCGCACCGAGGCCACGGAGCCGAGCGGAATGCACAGGTCCACGGTGGCGAAGCGGCGCAGCCGCAGGTCGGTGCGGGTGAGGACGTGCGGGCGGGTCACGGACGAGGCGTACAGCCCGGCGACCATGAGGACCGTGTAGACGTCGAGGACGAGGAAGACGTGGTGCACGACGGGAAAGCCGCGCAACAGTACGGCCAGGCCCACTGTCTCCACCACGCACACGAACCCGAGGCCGAACATGACGGCGCCCTGCCCCCGCGCGTACCCGAAGGCCCGCCCCTTCTCGGTACCCTGCGGACGCCGCGCCACCCACCTCACCAGGCTGCCGAGCAGCAGGAGCTCATGCCGTACGAGCACGGCCGCGACCCGTACGGATGCCCTCATCGCCGCCCCTCCGTGACCATCCGGAGCATCCGGCGGACGGCCTCCGCCTGGGCGGGGGCGAAGTCCGCGTAGAGGGCGCGCAGGAAACCGTGCTCCTCGTCGACGCCCGCTTCCGGCACCATGCCCTCCGGGACACACCCGGCCAGGAACCGTGCCGTCGCCTCCACCCGCGGGTCGTCGGCTTCCGCGTCGGCGAGCTCGTCCAGCAGCGCGTACGCGCGGTTCGCCCGTTCGGCCGCGTCCGGAACCTCGGACGCGCGGCGGATCGACGCGAGCAGCTTCTCGCGGGCCTCCGGGGCCGCGGCGGTGTCCATCAGCGCGAGCAGCTCACGGTCCCTGGCGGCCATGACGGACGCGGCCCCCGGCGGCGAGGCCTCGGCCATCTCACGGAACAGCGCGGCCAGCTCGGCCGAGACGGGTCCCTCGGCGGGCAGCCGCCCCCGCTCGGCCTCACCGATCACCCGCCGCAGCCGCTCCCGCCGCTCCCGGACCGCGGCCTCCTGCCGCGCCAAGTCCTCGTCCAGCTCCGTGAGCACCTCGACGAGCTCCCGCCCCTCGTCGTCCGCCAGCACGTCCAGTACCTCGGCGAGCCCGAGCCCCAGCTCGGTGAGCCGCCGGATCCGGGCGAGGACGACGGAGTGCCGCAGGGTGTAGTCGCGGTACCCGTTCGGGCGCCGCTCCGGTTCGGGCAGCAGCCCGAGGTGGTGGTAGTGCCGCACCGTCCGGGTGGTGACACCGACGGCCGCGGCGAGTTCTCCGATCCGCATGCCGACCAGTAGAGACGTTGACGTCGCGGCAGGGTCAAGCGGCAGGGTCAAGCGGACGGCGTGTGCCTGACGGCCGTCGGACCCGTGTGCCACGATCGAGGGAACGGTTCCCGATCTCCAGGACGGGTGGTTCGGCGATGTCCCAGTCTGACGGCCGACAGAAGGAGGGGCGTGACATGACTGCCGTGGCCCACGAGCCGCTCACCCAGGACGACGTCCTGCTGGAGGGCTTCCTCGCCCTGGACACCCCGGAGGGCTTCCGGGCGGAACTGATCGAGGGGGAGATCGTTGTGACACCGCCGCCGGACGGGGATCACGAGGACTACATCAATCTGATCCTGAAGCAGGTGATCAGGCGGTCCCGCACCGACATGGATTTCTCCGGTAACAAGGGCCTGAAGCTGACCAGTGGAGGCGCCTGCCCGAAGAACCATGTGACCCCGGACGGCACCTTCGCCCCCGCGAAGCTCCGGCTCTATCGGGGCGCCGGCTCCTGGATGCCCTGCGAGGGCGTGGCCATGGTGGTTGAGGTGACGTCCACCAGGCCCCAGGCCGACCGTGAGGCAAAACGCCGCTGCTATGCCCGTGGCGGAATCCCGCTGTACCTGCTCGTCGACCGCGGGACCTCATCGATCACGCTGTTCAGCGACCCGGGGAAGGGCGACTACCGGGAACACCGCACCGTTCCCTTCGGCAAGCCGATCGCTCTCCCCGAGCCGTTCGCCTTCGAACTGGAAACCACCGACTTCCTCTGATGTCGTCGAGGCGGGGGTGGCGCACGGTGGTCGTACGAGAACAGACAAGCTGGACCAGAACACGTCTCGGCCGCGGCGGCCCACCCCTCGACCTCCTCACCGCCCGCTTCGACAGCCACGTCTACGCCCCGCACGCCCACGCCGAGTACACGGTGGGCGTCACGGTCGGCGGCCTGGAGACCATCGCGTACCGGGGCGGCCGCATCGTCTCCGGCCCCGGCACCATCGTCGTCCTGGACCCCGGCGAGATGCACACCGGCGGCCCGGCTGCGGCGGACGGCTACTCGTACCGCGCCCTGTACGCCGCCCCCGCCCTGTTCACGGACGGCACCCTCGGCAACCGCCTCCCGCACTTCCGCGACCCCGTCCTCCACGACCCCGAACTGGCCACGGCCCTCCGCACGGCCCACACCGACCTCAGCACCTGCCCCGACCCGCTGGAGACCGAGTCCCGCCTCCCCTGGCTGCTCACGGCCCTGGCCCACCGGCACTCCACGGCCCGTGCGAGCACGGACGAACTCCCCGGCACCAGCCGAGTGGCCCACGCCGTACGCGACCGCCTGGCAGACGAACTGCTCGCCCCGCCCTCCCTGGCCGGCCTCGCCACCGACCTCGGCCTCTCCCGCTACCAGCTCCTCCGCGCCTTCCGTACGACGATGGGGATACCGCCCTACGCCTGGCTGGCCCAGTACCGCGTCACCAGGGCCCGCGCCCTCCTCGACTCCGGCCTGCGCCCCGCCGAGGTCGCCCCGCTGGTGGGCTTCGCCGACCAGGCGCACCTGACCCGGTGGTTCCGCCGGGTGCTGGGGGTGACCCCGGCGGCGTACCGCAACAGCGTTCAAGACACCCGGCCCTGACCCGGCCGACACTCCCCGCATGACTGCACGCGGCTGGTTCCTGTTCTCCCTGATGGGAGTCGTCTGGGGCGTCCCCTACCTGATGATCAAGGTGGCGGTGGAGGACCTCTCCCCGTCCATGGTGGTGTTCACGCGCTGCGCGCTGGGCGCCGCGCTCCTGCTCCCCTTCGCGCTACGACAGGGCGCCTTGCCGGAGACCGTCCGCACCCACTGGCGCCCCATGCTGGCCTTCGCCGTCATCGAAATCATCGGCCCCTGGTTCACCCTCACCGACGCCGAACGCCACCTGTCCAGCTCCACGGCCGGTCTCCTCATCGCGGGCGTCCCGATTGTCGGCGTCGTCCTCGCCCGCTTCTTCGGCGACACGGAGCGCCTCGGCCCATGCCGGGTGACCGGCCTGGCGCTGGGCCTGGGAGGCGTGGCGGTGCTGACGGTCCCGCACCTGACGGGCGGCGACGCGAAATCACTGGGCGAGGTGTTCCTGACGGTCCTCGGGTACGCGACGGCCCCGCTGATAGCCGCCCGCCACCTGCGGAACGTCTCCTCCCTCCAGCTCACGGCCGCCTGCCTGACCCTGTCGGCCCTGGTCTACGCCGTACCCGCCGCAGCCACCCGGCCCGCCGCCCTCCCGTCCTCCGAGGTCCTGCTCTCCCTCGCCGGCCTGGGCATCCTGTGCACGGCCGTGGCCTTCGTGGCCTTCCTGGAGTTGATCAAGGAGGTCGGCCCGATCCGGGCGTCGGTCATCACCTACATCAACCCGGCGGTCGCGGTGGCGGTGGGCGCGGTCTTCCTGGACGAGGCCCTGACGCCGACCGTCCTCACCGCCTTCGCGCTGATCCTGGCGGGCTCGGTACTGGCGACGGCCGCGGGACCGGCGTCGCCGGGGAGGACCGGGCGCCGGGTACCATGGTCCGCACGGCAGACGAGCCGGGCGGGCGGCCGCGTGGAGTCCCCTTGAGGGGCTTCCCGAGGAACGTCCGGGCTCCACAGGGCAGGGTGGTGGCTAACGGCCACCCGGGGTGACCCGCGGGACAGTGCCACAGAAAGCAGACCGCCGGGGACCGTATCCGTACGGCCCCCGGTAAGGGTGAAACGGTGGTGTAAGAGACCACCAGTGCCCAGGGTGACCTGGGCAGCTAGGTAAACCCCACCCGGAGCAAGGTCAAGAGG